>DNOU01000074.1 GCA_003501835.1 Anaerolineaceae bacterium
GTGACCAGATTCACCTGGACTCTTAGAACCTGACCCGCGTAAATGGTCTCGTCGGTCAGCTTGTTGAGAGCCTTGATGGAATCCACCGTTGAATTGAACTTGGCGGCAATCAAAGCCAGGTTGTCATTCGATTGAACGGTGTACTGGATCTCAGTGCCCCTCGGCAGGTCGCTCGGCACAGGTGTGGCGGTGGGCAATTGTGAGCCTGGCGCCGGGATGACGATGGTCTGCCCTTCTGTGATCGGGCAGGTTCCATCGGGGAAATTGTTGATCGCCAGCAGGACCAGCAGATCCACGTTAAATGCATTCGCGATGTCGTAGCAGTTATCATCTGCGAGAACTTTATACAATTGGGGGCCTGAAGCCGTCGGGCTGGCAGCGGGAGTGACGGTATTCACAGGAGTGGGCGTCAGGCTGGCAGTGGGTGTCGGCTGGGTGGCAGTGGGAGTGAATGTGGTGGTTGCCGTGGGTGTTCTGGTCGCAAATATGCCGCCAAACGGCTTACCCCCGGAAACAACAGATACAATGATGAAGATGCCAACAATCACGAGGATCGCCGCGATGCCGATTAACAAATAAGGCATCATTTTCTGTCTTCTCTGAAATTTATCGATCACGCCTTGCGGAGAGGTTTTTCCCGTCATATTTTATCCTATTGATCTTTCCCAAAAAGTCATCAAGCGATGGTGGATTTCGCTATTCTAACCGTGTTTGAATGATCTGTCGAGAATTTGTCAAGAGCGATTAAAAATATCATACCACAAGTTATCCTGCGAATTCACGACCAGGATTTTAGTGTGTCAAAAAGGTGCATGTTATAATGAAATCCATAGTCGTTCGAAAGCAAAAATCGATGGAGGCATCTGAATGGAAATCGAGAATACCCAATTCAAACATTGTGATCTCATCAAAGTGACCGGCCGTGTGGATAGCTCAACCGCTCCCCGGCTGGCCGAGGCGATCAACAATATCCTCGATGCAGGTCGTTTTAAGATCGTGCTGGATTTGACAAAGCTTGAGTTCATCTCCAGCGCTGGATTACGGGTTTTGATTTCAACCCAGAAGACCTGCAAACGATACAACCGCGGCGAGGTGGTGATTGCGGGGATGCCCGAATATATCAAGAGTGTTTTCGATCTTGCGGGGTTCACTCCATTGTTCAGATTATTTGACGATTCGATCTCTGCAGTGGGATATTTTTAATTCTTGGAAATTATGCCGACAATGATCTTTCCCGGCAACTACGAGAGTCTCGAGAAGATTGCAGAATTCGTTACCGCTGAAGCCAGGGCATCCGGGTTGAACCGTACACAAGTTTTTGCAGTCGAGACAGCTGTCGATGAAGCGTGTTCAAACATCATTGAACACGCTTATGGCGGTGAAGGCATAGGGGATATTCATTGCACCACCATCTCCGAACCCGAGCGCTTTACCATCGTGCTTGAGGATCACGGAAGAGGGTTTGATCCTGCCACTGTTCCAGACCCTGATCTTTCAGCTCCCTTGAGGGATCGAAAATCGCACGGTTTGGGGTTCTACATGATGTGTCAGTGGATGGATGAAGTGCGATTTGATTTTCATGAGAATCGCAACCGGCTGACAATGGTCAAACTGAAGGCATAGATTCATGAATGGGTAGTTCTCAAATCAAGATACCCGACGAATGGAAAACTCTGCTGAATTTAAGCCAGACGCTGCTCAACCAGCCGGATGCCGCGTCCTTGGCTCGTGAATTTGCGACCCACGTTAAAGAGATCTTGTCGTGCGAATCGGAAGTTTGGCTGGCAGAACCTTCGTATCCCCTCCCTGGCGAACCCGAAGTCAATACCATACCCTCTTTTCCGGCACCTGACCTGGTCATCGAAGCCCTTGAACAACGCCAGATGACCCAGGCGATGATCCCGGTGCCCGAAAATGATCTCCCGGGCAGCGGTGGCAAAGAGATGCATGAGATTGCCATACCCTGTGCCACTCAGGACATCCCCCTGGCAATACTGCAGGTTTGGAGGGAAATTCCCTTTGATTCACAGGAAAAGCAAATCTTGCATTTCCTGGCTTTGCAGGGAGCCATGGCATTACAGGTCAATCGCCAGATGACCTTGAAAAACTGGCGTTATGATCAGCTCTCCCTCGTGCGTTCGGTCAGCGCTCAAATTGCGAATATCACCAATCTGGATGATCTCTGCAGAAGGGTTACCACCCTTATCCAGTGCTCTTTTGGTTTCTACTTCGTCTCCATCTTCACGCTCGACCCGGGTTCTGACACACTGATCTTTCGCGCTTCAGCGAAATCCTGCACCTATGAAGAAAATCCACCCCTGTTTTCTGTCCGTCTTGGTGAGGGGATCATCGGTCACGTGGCGCTCACCGGGGAGGAACACGTCACCCGGGATGTCAGACAAGATCCCCTTTTCAGGTATATCGATGGTCTCCCCGAGACTCGCTCAGAAGCGGTAATCCCGTTAATGGTGGAAAACCGTGTGCTGGGCGTGCTAGACCTGCAAAGCGAAAAGAATATCCGTTTTCATGAAAATGACATGCTTGTACTGCATTCGCTCGCAGATAGCATTGCCATCGCGGTTGAAAGCACACGCCTTTATGACAATCTCGAACGGCAGGCGGATCAGCTTTCAGCCATCCTCGATGTCAATTATGCACTTTCATCAATCCTGGATCTCGAGGAATTGTTGGAACAGGTGGTCACCCTGCTTCAAAAGCAATTGGGGTTTCCCTTCATCCATATCTTTACTGTCCATCCCGGACGGCGGAAGGTGATTTACCAGGCAGGTACGGCAAAACAATCCAGTTCGCTTAAGAAGCGCTCCTTCGCATTTGACCTTGACGCGAAGAGGGGCATGGTGCCTTATGTTGCCCGCACAGGGAAATCACTCCTGGCGAATGACGTCAGCAAAGAGCCGCTTTACCAGCCGTCCAGGGTACCCCCCCATAACACCCAATCGGAATTGGATATTCCACTGAATTTTGGGAATGAAGTATTGGGTGTACTGGACGTGCAGTCAGACCAATTGGATGCCTTTGATCAGGAAGATGTGAATCTCCTGGAAGGTTTTGCATCCGGCATTGCCGTGGCAATGCGTAACGCCAATCTCTTCCGATCTGAACAATGGCGCCGCAGGGTAGCCGACAATTTTCAGGAGATTGCCAGCCTGCTCTCCACCAACCTTGAACTGAGCGTGGTTCTGGATGATATCCTGACCAAGCTTGAAAAGACCCTGCCCTGCGATGCTTCAGCCATCTGGCTCCTGGAAGATCCCGATAACGTTCTTTCAGAACAACGCCCCCTGCAGCTGGCTGCCGTCCATGGAACTTCACGTCAAAGGATTGTCGAATCACGTCTCGAATCTCAATCGGTTCGCGATTGGTTGGACCGGGCAATTGACACGAGCGTTCCCATAATCCGCTCACCCGGTGATCCCTACGGTCCACTCGGAGCTGCCTGCGGATACCCCGTGAACTATTCATCCATTGCTGCTCCGCTTAAAGCAGGCGACCAGGTGGTGGGTTTGCTGACCCTGGCTCATCACGCCGAAGGACGCTACGGATCTGAATCCACTGCCATTACAAGCACCTTTGCCACATATGCGGCAGTGGCCATTCAAAATACGAAGTTGTTTGCAAAGGCACAGGAAGATGCCTGGTCGTCCACTGTACTGCTTCAAGTTGCCGAGGCTACTCAGGCGATCAAAAATCGGGATGAGCTGCTTTCCACCATGGTGCGCCTGACCCCCTTGCTGGTGGGCATCAACCAGTGCGCCATCTTCCTTCACGATGAAGAAACCGAAAGTTTCGTGCTTCGCAAATGGTATGGCTTCCATCCTGACGAGGGAAAGACCCACTTCAGTGAGGACTCTGAGATTGCATTCTTAAAACTGGCAGCCACCCAAAAGGTAGTATTTATTGATGAACCCGGATCTGAATTGGGACTCACCTCCCTGGAGGTCACACCCGAACGCGGCACGGTGGTCCTTTTGCCCCTGGTGGCACGTGGCACCCTGCAGGGTGCTTTCCTGGTAACCCACTCAAGTTCGAGCGAACTGGGCATGGATAACCCCTTTGATGACGAAACCCTTGCCCTGATCCAGGGTATTGCCCAGCAAACCTCGGTGGCATTGGAGAATATTCAGCTCCTTGAAATGAGACAGGAAGAAGCCTATATCACTGAAGTGCTGTTGCAAATGGCACAGGCTGTGGTTAGCCAAAACGACCTGGATGACATTCTGGATACCATTGTCCACCTCGTTCCCATCCTGGTGGGTGTGGATACCTGCATTTTCTACCTGGTAGACAAAGTTAACAACACATTTGAACCGCACAACGTCACATCAGATTCGCACTCACTGGAGGAAACCATTCAAGCACGTCCGCTTCAGGCCGGTGAGTTTGCGTTACTGGACACCATTCTCAAGAGTGATACCCCCCTGGCCTGCCCGCTGGATGATCCCCGGCTGCCCTTTGATCAATGGCTCAAATTGGATGCCTGTTTTTCAATCGAGGAGATGGTGACGCCTCTGCCCAGCGGCAAGAATCATTGGCTGACTGGTTTTCCCCTTTCCATCAAAGGGGAGGTTTTCGGGATCATGGTGACTCGTGAAGCAAACGTGCCCCGGGAATTCCACGCCAAGCGCATTGAACTTCTGACCGGTGTCGCCCAGCAGGCTGCCCTGGCAATTCAGAATGAACGTTTAAAGAGCGAACTGGTCAAGCGCGAGAGGATCGACCAAGAGATCCAACTGGCACGTCAGATCCAGGAGACATTTCTGCCCAACAAGCTGCCCAAGGTCAAAGGTTGGGATCTGGCAGTGAGGTGGCGTACAGCACGAGAAGTGGGCGGTGATTTCTATGATGCTTTCCTGACAAAAAACCGTGAACTGGGAATTTCGATTGCGGATGTGGCGGACAAAGGTCTGCCTGCTGCACTTTACATGACGGTTACCCGCACCCTGATCCGTGCCACTTCGCAGGCCATCAAATCCCCTGCAAAGGTCCTGGAGCGGGTCAATGAACTTCTCTTCATGGATTCGCAAAATGGCATGTTTGTGACAGCCATTTATGCCGTCCTTGATCCCATCAAGGGGACCCTCACTTATGCCAACGCTGGACACAACCTTCCACTTCTACTCCGGAATGCAAGTGGAAAGATTGAAACCCTACCCAAGGGTGGAATTGCCATGGGCGTGGTGAAGAATGCGGCATATGAAGAATTCACGATACCCTTGAAGCCAGGGGATGAACTGTTGTTGTATACCGATGGTGTCACAGATGCGTTTTCCACCTCCGGGGAGGCTTTTTCTGAGACCAGATTGAAAACCTCCCTTAAGATGGCGAAAAGGACAACATCCAACCAGGTACTGGAGGATATTGAGCATTCGATTGACGAATTCCGCAAAGGGGAACCCCCATCTGATGATCTGACGATGCTTCTGCTGCGTATGAAAAAAACGAACGACTCTTGAAATCGGCAGCGGTTACTTGTTGAAGAGAAGCATCATCCAGATATCCCAATTGTTGATAGGCTGGGGTGTTGGTGTGGGCGCAAACACCGGCGGCTGGGTGGCTCCAGGGGGGGCCACGGGAATGATCACCTGATCACCCGGTCTGGCCATATGACCTTCCTCATACGCCCATTGTTCCACCGCTGATACAGAGGTTGAGTAATATATCTGGGTTTCAAGATGATCCAATGTTGCCTGCAGGATGGTCACCTGGGTGGATGAGCGATCTTTTTGCACACTCAGTCGATTTAATTCGTTTAATCGGTTATTAAGATCCATCACCAGAAAGAACAGGACCACGCCGGCAGCCACCAGGACAATTTTCTTGTAATCAAACCGCTTCCGTTGACGTCTCTCCCTGTTTTCCATGTTTAAATTTTATACCAGATGAATTATTCGGGCAAGTTAAAACAAAATCCCCGAAACCGGGGATTCAGTGCCGAAGGAGGGATTTGAACCCTCACGAGCGTAATGCCCACTACGCCCTGAACGTAGCGCGTCTGCCAATTCCGCCACTTCGGCTGGCAAGTTCCAATTCTATCAAAAAACATTGGATTGTCAACCTTATCGTATAAGTTATCGTATAAGTGGTATTGTCTGTTGCAGGATGGAAGCGGCACTCCTCCAATGGGTAGTATCGATCAGACTGACTTTGTCATTTCACTGTTCCTGTGCAATAATTCATATGCAGACCTGGTTGGTGCGGAACTTGCACCGCATCAGATGTCCGCTGATAGAGTAATAAAGACCTGAGGCTTCCGATTGTTTTTGTCTGCCTTGATCTGCAAGGCAGGAAGAGTGAAGAATGAACCCAACCGAGACCGCCGGACAAAAAACACCAAATGATATCAGTCACCTGGAATCCGAGTTGCGCATGACCCTTGAGGAAAATGCCCGCCTGCAGAATGCCCTTGCAGATGCCAATATGCGGATACTGGCCATGCAAAACGGTCTGCAACATTCCACCAGCATCACAGGTGCTGAAGTCTACCGCTCATTGATCAGCGAGATGGAACAACCTCTGACGACCATCAACAGCTTCTGCGATATCCTGTTGCTCGAATCGGTAGGCATCCTCGGATCAATGCAGCGAAAGTTCATCGAACGGATTCAACATGCTGCACAAAGTATGCATATCATGATTGATGACCTTGCGCGATATGCCGGCCGTGACACCGCTTCCGTGGCACACAATACCGAACTGGTCAACGTTGCTGAGGTTTGTCATGGTATTATGAATTCCCTGGCGGCCCAATTCCAGCAAAAACAGATCACCCTGGCACTTGAGTTGGATGATACCCTGCCCCAGGTCTCGGCTGACAGGCAGGATGTGGAAGAAGCTGTACGCTATCTTTTGCGAAATGCTGCGCTGGCAGCACCAGAAAGTGGCTTTGTCCACCTGTCCTTGAAAATGGACCCAAATCCAGGGAACAAATCAATCCTTCTGACCGTCTTTAATAGCGGAAAAGGAATCAAAGAGATCGATATCACCCGCATCTTCTCTTCCATCGTGCCTGATTCAGGTAATAAAATTCCCGGTCTGGGTATTGATCAAAAGGAATTCAGTATTTTGAGGATGCTCGTGGAAGAAATGGATGATTCGCTTAACGTGATCTCTGATCCGACCGAAGGCACAACCTTTATTTTAAAGATTCCACTTCGGCCAAAGCTGGTCATTCAACCCTAAAGAAGGTATGACAAATGCGTAAATGCATCCTAGCGATATTGATCGCTTCATTACTGCTTGCAGGCTGCAATTTCCCGTCGCGATTTTCCATGACCAATCAGACTCCGCTTCCGCTGGGTTACTCATCGGGCGGTCCCACCCCTACACCCTTTCAGCCCATGAATACCACTCCTGGATCAGATGAAGAACAGCAAAGCAGCGGGACTGCCACAGAAACACAACCCGCACCAACACCCACCCCCTATGCCGACCTGGGATTTGAGCTTCCCAAGAGCATGATCAACATTCTGCTCCTGGGTTCTGACCGCCGGGCAGACAACAGCTTCCGTACAGATGTGATCATGATGCTTTCCCTTGATCCTGAAAAAGGAACTGCATCTCTCATTTCCTTCCCGCGGGATCTTTACGTGTCCATTCCAGGGGTAGGAATGGAAAGGGTCAACACATCACAGGAATTCGGTGGTTTCCCACTCACCCAGGAGACATTCAAGTTGAATTTTGGGGTCAAACCGGGTTATTACATGTTGACTGATTTCAACGGTTTCACTGGCATCGTCGACACGCTGGGAGGTATTGATGTTTATGCCGCCTACAATTTGACTGACGTGTGCGACTTACCCCAGGCAGTGGATAAAATGTGCACCATCTACGCAGGACAGAATCACTTTGATGGTCAAACCGCTTTGTGGTACGCAAGGTCACGCAAGTCGACCAGTGACTTTGACCGCACCAGGCGGGCTCAGGAAGTGATCACGGCAATATTCCAAAAACTGATGAGCCTGAATGCAGTTAACCGTGCTCCAGAGTTGTACGACATGTTCAAGACTTCGGTGGAAACCAACATTCCCCTCACCACCATCGTTCCCCTGCTTCCGTTGTTTCTGAAAATTTACAATGATCCATCCATTGTCAAACGCTTTGCCATCGGTCCGAAGGAAGTGACCAGTTATGTGGTGCCGGAGAGCGGCGCCCAGGTTCTCTTGCCCATACAGGATTCGGTCATGGCAATCATGAGAGAGGCACTTTCTCAGTAAGATAATTGACATTCGATTTAAAATCATGTACACTGTTCTGTAGTTAGGCTATACGAAACCTGGCCATAGGACAGTCAAATGAGTGAATCTCCTGAAGTACACATTTCCAGCTCAACCACCGTGCTTCCTGCCATCAAGTCGTGGGAGCTTTTTCTGGCGGATCAGGGAAGATCGCCGTACACCATCAAGGCATTCCTTGGAGATCTAAATCTTCTGGCTTCATATCTATCGCCCGATACCACCATCGGTAGTATCTCGACCAATGACCTTAACCGCTTTTTGAATTGGCTGCAAAAGGAGCGCAATGTACCCTGCAGCCCCAAGAGCCTGGCACGCCGTATCACATCGCTCAAAGCTTTTTTCCGCTGGCTGGCTCAAAGTGGTCGCATCGCCGGTGATCCGGCAGAAAAGGTGGTACAGCAATCGGTCATCAGCCCCATTCCGCAGGTGCTCTCAGATGAGGAGCAGGAGAAATTAGTCCAGGCAGCAATGCAGCATCGCAACGCCCAAAAACCGGATGCGCGCCCATACACCCTTTTTATGCTGCTTCTGACCACCGGCATCAAGAAAGGTGAATGCCTGGCTCTTAATCTGAATCACGTTGACCTTGAGAATCCCTCGGGGAAAGTGCTTTTTGTGCGCTATTCGAGCAGCGGCAGCCGCTATAAAGAACGAAAGATTGCACTCACCAATGACTGGGTGGAAGCTTTTAAAGAATATTTGGAGCAATACAAACCGTCAGACCAGGTATTCCCCTGGTCTCCGCGACGGCTCGAATACCTCCTGGAAGATCTGGGAAAGGAAACAGGGTTGATAAAGCATCTCTCCTTCGACATGTGCCGCTGGACCTGTGCGCTGAATGATTGGAAATCGGGGGAAGATCGAGATCAAATCCGCCAAAAATTAGGAATTTCGAAGATTCAATGGCGCGAGGTGAGCCTCAAGCTCAGGCAGCTGGCTGGCGAACAGCTCTCTGCATGATCAGCAAAAAAGACCGGCGAAATCACCGGTTTATTTTTTAGTCAATTCCATTTGCAGTAACTGCCTGGTCCTGGAGGTCACCCGGCAACTTTCCGCGATCCGAAAACCAGGCACCCATACCACTTCATCGCCGCTCCGCACCAACGGCCAGCGATTTCGCGCGCGGGCAGGAAGATGCACATTGGTGAAGAAATCACCCAGTTTGACTTTCTCACCGCCCATTCCAAAAGGCATGAAGGATTCTCCAAAACGTCGTTTTCCGATCGAAAGCGGTCCCGGCAGACGATCAGCATCCAGGCTGGCTTTCCAGGGGTTCTCATTCACAGGACATTCCCTGTTTTCCAGCCATCTCGCCGTGAAAAACCATCCCCCGGGGAATTCCAACGCGGTCTCAGAGACCGAAATGGGCTTCAGATCAAAATCGATCTGCGGCCAGAGGTCCACCAACGGCTGATGTCGTCGTGAAACGATCACGTTCTGTGGATCAAACCTGAAGATCTCAAAATCAGCTTCCACCTGGCAGGTCTTTCCATTCAATGGATTGTCCAGGAAATTCAAGGCATTCTCCAGTTGGGAGTAATCCACATCGCGCAGCGTTGACTTCAAGTCAAAGAGTATTTTGCGCAGGACCCGCCGTTTCAGCCAAACCGGCAGGTTCGTGAACACCCGTTGGTTGACCTTCACCCAATGTTCCCCCCGTTCTCTTACCACGTTTGAGACCTGATCTGCAGCAAGGTTATCGAGGGCATCATTTTCATCCGCCAGGAGCGCGGCCGTCTGCCAGATGTGCTGCTTGATCTGGGGATTGTAGGTTTGTAAATTCGGTACAAGATCCAATCGGATGCTGTTGCGGAAGTAGGTGGCATCCATGTTGGTCGGATCTTCCAGAGGAGTCAGATCATTTTCCCTGCAAAATTGAAGGATTTCATTCCTCCAAACACCCAGCAGCGGACGAATGATCGGAATGGGCGATTCACCCAGCGGATCAGGGCTGCGAAAATGCATTCCCGCCAGACCTCCAGCGCCGGCGCCTCGTATCAGGTGCATCAATACGGTCTCCACCTGGTCATCGGCATGATGCGCAACTGCGACGGCGTCAGCATGACGATTCATTGCGATGGACGAAATAAACCGGTAACGCAGGATTCGTGCAGCTTCTTCGATTGAGAGTTTGTTTTTGGCAGCGAATTCTCTTACATCCCCCTGCCCTGAAGCAAATTCGCAGCCAAAATTACCGGCGATCTCACGGCATAATTGTGCTTCCCGCCCCGATTGCGGTCGCAACTGATGGTCGAAATGCACAGCAATCACTTTGACGGGGAGACCACACAACACTTTCAAAAGGCAAAGACTGTCTGCACCGCCAGAAAACCCAACCGCAAGCATTTGACCGGGCTTAACCTGGCAATTACCGAACAGGTCTGAGCGTACCTTTTCTTCCAGCACAAGCAAATTATAGCATTCACGTGATACCGCACCGCAATGTTGCTTGTGCCTGATCTTGAATTATGCTAGACTCAAACAAACTGGGAGAAGGCGGTGAATTATGGCAGATAAGATCTTGATCGTCGATGATGACCTTGAGACTCTGCGGCTGGTAGGTCTGATGCTTCAGCGCCAGGGCTACGAGATTTCTGCAGCCAACAGCGGCAACCAGGCATTGAACCTCGCCAGGAGTGATCCACCAGACCTCATCGTTCTCGACATCATGATGCCTGAAATGGATGGCTTTCAATTCAGCCAGCTTTTGCGCAATGATCCCGCCATTGGAGCCATTCCCATTCTCATGTTTACGGCGAAGAGCCAGGTGGATGACAAAGTTGCCGGTTATGAAGCCGGAGCTGATGATTACCTTACGAAACCTGTCCATCCCGCTGAGCTGGTTGCCCACATCAAGGCGCTATTGGCACGCACACGCAACCGACCTGCGCCCCTTCCTGTTGTACAGCGGGGATATTCGGTGGGTTTGATCGGATCAAAAGGCGGCCTGGGTGTTTCCACTCTTACACTCAACCTGGCGGCAAGCTATGCTCACAAGGTGAAAAATGAGGTGATTGCTGCTGAGACCCGCCTGGGGCAGGGAACCTGGGGGCTGGAACTTGGATTTTC
>DNOU01000100.1 GCA_003501835.1 Anaerolineaceae bacterium
GTATGAAGAGCTCTTTCATCCGAGAACTCCTGAAAGTTACCAACCAGCCTGACGTCATCTCTTTCGGCGGAGGATTTCCTGCTGCTGAACTCTTCCCGATCGAACAGATGCGGGCAGCCTGCGATAAAGTCCTGACCGAAAAAGGTCGCAAAGCGCTGCAATACACGACCACAGAAGGCTACAATCCTCTGCGTCAGTGGATTGCAGACGACGCAAAAGCCAGCGGCATCAACGTCACACTCGATAACATCATGATCACCACGGGTTCACAGCAAGCCCTTGACTTTGTCGGTCGCATTTTCATCAACCGTGGTGATCGCATTCTAACCGAGTCCCCCACTTACCTTGGCGCGATCCAGGCGTGGAACGCCTACGGTCCGCAGTATGTTACCGCAAATACGGACGCGGATGGAATGGTTACTGATGAGCTCGAGGACTTAATCAGGCAAAACGTAAAATTCATGTATGTTTTACCCAATTTTCACAATCCGTTGGGTGTCACGCTTTCCCTGGAACGACGACATCGGTTAATCAAGCTGGCTAATCGCTATAATGTGCCGATGATCGAGGATGACCCTTACGGTAAGTTGATATTCGAAGGTGAGATGCTGCCGCCAATTGCCGTGCTGGACGCGCAATATCACGAATGTGAGCATTCAGCCTTCAACGGAAACGTCATTTACACCAGTACTTTCTCAAAGATTCTTGCCCCTGGGCTGCGCATTGGCTGGGTGATTGCGCCTGCTGAAGTCGTCAAAAAGATGGTCCAGGCCAAACAAGGCGCTGACCTGCAGTGCTCCACCTTTGACCAGTATGTCGCTTACGAACTCGTTGCCGGGGATTGGCTGCCTGATCACATCGCAACCATCCGCCGAGTCTACAAGGAACGCCGCGACGCCATGATCCAGGCCTTTGAAGACTTCATGCCCGAAGGCACCACCTGGACGACCCCCCGCGGTGGTCTGTTCCTCTGGCTGCGTTTGCCAGAAGGCTGCGACAGCCTCGAGCTTTTCCCGAAAGCCGTGGAAGAAAAGGTTGCGTATGTACCGGGCACGCCTTTCTACCCGAATGGCGGCCCAAAGAACACGATGCGGCTGAACTTTTCTGCGGCCAACCCCGAAACCATCCGCGAAGGCGTCCGCCGCCTGTCTGTGATGATCAAGAAAAGCATGGCATAAGGCAAAATTTTATCAATGATGAGAGAGACCGGTCAGGGGACCGGTCTCTTTTTGTTAAGCGTCAGAAAATCCGTTCATTTCAGCGTGGCTGTCGGAGTGAGACCGCTCCAAACAATTTTCTGATAATCATCTGCTGGCGGTCTCATTCCGACCTACATTTCACTACATTAACTACAACAATAATCATTCAATCCAAAGCGAAAAAGCCCGCGTGTGCCAATGCTTGTAATGTCAGGTTCTACGGAACCTGACCTACGGTCCTACAAATGGATTTGCTTGTCGGAGTGAGACCGCTCCAAACAATTATCTCATAATCATCCGCTGGCGGTCCCATTACACAGCTTCGCGGGTACTTCGTCCGACCTACATTTCACTTGCCTTGCAGGCAAGTTTTATTACTCTTCAAAACTTTTACCGAGTCCAAAGCTCAAAATTGGTCAGGATCGAACCGCCGATGAATTCGCGCAGGATCGAGTTGTCCGGCACGTAATCTGTCCCAGTGGGCAAAAACCATTCCAGGAATTTCAACAGGCGTTTCGCTTCGATGTGTTCAGGGGTACCAAATGGCACCTGGCGCAAGAGCGGCTCCACCAGCGGTTTGAGTGTTGTCAACTCATAAGCCAGGGCTGAGTTGAACATGACATCCGCATTCTCCTGGTATGGGAAGATATGAAATTTCTCACCTGCACGCACGGACTCCCAACGCCCGATCGTGTCAGCTGCGGAATAACCACGATCGCGGGCATCACGCAGAATGCGGCGCAGCATGCGCGTGTCGGTAGTAGAAATTCGATTGTGTCGGTCAAGGTTGAGCTGGGTCAGGCAGGAAACATAGATCCTGAACGTGGTTTTGGGATCGATGTCGGTCAGGAGTCCTGGGTTGAGCCCGTGGATGCCCTCGAGAATAACCACATCCCCCTTGTTTAGCTGCACCTTCACGCCGTCCACGCTCAGACCAGTGATGAAGTCGTAACGCGGCAACTGCACTTCCTGCCCGGCGATTAACGCCTTCAGGTCACGATTCAAACGCACCAAATCGAGTGCCCGCAAGGACTCATAGTCGCGGTGACCATCAGGGTTTAAGGGTGTCTTATCCCGGTCGATGAAGAAATTATCCATCTCAAGGGCAAATGGTGTGATGCCCTTTGCCAACAATTGAATTCCAAGCCGTTTCGAGAAGGTGGTTTTACCCGACGAAGAAGGTCCCGCGATCAGGATTACGCCAACCCTGTCACGCGCCTCGTAGATCTGGGCAGCTATCTGGGTAATTTCCATCTCGTGCAAGGCTTCCGAGACCAGGATAACTTCATCAATATGCCCTTCCTGGATGGCGTCATTCAAGGAGCCCACGGAATGGATGCCCAGGGTTGTTAACCAATCGCCGTACTCCTTGAAGGTCCTCAGAAGGGTGGGATAACTTTCCATCGGCAGGACTTCGGAGGGCGCATGCCTTCTTGGAAAGCGAATAATGAAGGCTTGACCCAGCAAATAGAAATCAAACCACTTGAGGTAACCGGAAGAAGGCACCATATAGCCGTGATGATAGTCTCGCGTTTCACCTGCACGGTAAAGAACCAGGTCCGGGCGCTGTCGATACTTTAAGAGACGCACCTTATCATCCTCACCGGCCTGTTTAAAGTATGCGATAGCTTCTTCAAGCGGCACGGTTTCGCGCACGAATGGCACATCTTGATCCACAAGCTCCTGCATTGCCACTTTTATGCGATCGAGTTCCTCCTGCCCAAATTGCGGAATATTGCTGACCTGGCAATAGTATCCCCCCGAAGAAACCGAATGGTCGATATTCAATTCTCCTTCAGGGAAGCAACTCTTGAACGCAACTTCGAGCAAAAAGACGAGCGAGCGACGATAGATGCGCGCCCCATCCGTATCTTCCATAGTCAGCAGCGTTGCCCTTCCGTCTTGCTCAACTGGATACGTCAATTCGCGCAACTGACCGTCCAAAATTGCTCCGACAACCAGAGGCTCTTCAGGCTTCTGAACAGTACCGACAAAGGCTTCAAGCCTTCCGCCTCTTTTTCCAGTGATAATTCTCCCATCGTTTAGTGTTAGTTCCACGCTTTCGCGTGGTTTGTCTGTCAAATAGAAATCCATGATACTCTCTATGTCCTTTACTTTGTTACAGCGATCAAAGGAATGATCGCGAAATCATCTGGTCCCTTACCGTCAATTGGCTGCGCGGAAGAGGGATAGGTACTCAGCAAAGTTGCCTGGTCAGGAGTATAAGCGGATGGTAATGCCAGGTCAATGATGCGAGTGTGATTATTATCCAGCGGCGCACCGCCAAATCGATAGCTTTCTGCGTTCTGGCTGACATCGCGCACACGCCAGACGCCTTCTGCTGGATAGCCTTCCTGCCCGAGAACCACGGCGGCATAACTCCAGTCACTGGGACTGCCCGCAAAGAATTCCAAAGGCACACTGGCAACCACCGCGTTCTTGCCGACATTCACATACACCTTCATGGCTGAGCTGNNGCGTCCAGCCTTCGATCCAGACTGCGATATCCCAGCCGTTGCCATCTGCCAGCGCGGCATTTCTGCCAGGTAATAACATGCGGTTGCCAGTGCCGGCTCCGGGGTCCTGATCGATATAGACGTCAAAGGTCTGCACCGAGAACCCTGCTGGAGAGTTCCAACCGTTGGTGATCGGAGCTTTCATTGTAAAGCTGAAATAAACATTCGTGCCATCGCTGGAGACCTCAAAAGCGGTTAGGTCAAAATCGCCAGCCTTGAATACGCCGTCCTTGGGATAGGTGTAGCTGCCGGGGCCTGTGTCGTCATTCTCAGGGTCTTCAACAAGCAACACACTGGTGACCGGTTCAAAGCTAAAGTACTGAATGGCCAGCGGAGCAGATGGGTTGAACTGGATGGGTTCCGCCTGGCGCAGAATGACCTGCGTTGGAATCACAATTCCGTTGCTGGCATCTCCCAAAACGTTCTTGGGAAGCTGCGCCTCGATCACGCCTCCACTAGCAGCCACCAGACCAAGCTCTCCTTCCTGCTTTGTCCAGGTTGTCCCATCTGTCAGGTACAGCCCCACAGTAGTTTGACCTGGCTTGACTTCGAGCATACGCGAAGCCGGAGCCAGTAGCTGCCCTGTACCGTTCAGATCAGCCATCTGTCTGTCCATGTCTCCAGGAGCGTTCAGGTAGATTTCAACCGCCTCACTTCCAGCCAGGACCTTAGCCAGGACGATCTGGAGATAGAGATTCTCCTGGTCCATGCCGTAAGCAAAGCTCTGGATCGGGTCCTGATCTGCCGCCTGATAAAGAGCGGCTTTGCTCCACTCATCTTCTTCTGAAACGCCATCGATTACAGGCGTCATCTCACCACTGACAGCCACATCAGCCTTGAGAGGCTGCGGTTGAATCACAGGAATATCCAGGAAAGCAGGATATTCAAGCCCCAAGGAGGTGTAGACGCCTTTGAGGAGCGCGCGGTAGCCTTCGTCAAAGTAGCTGTCCTGCCCGGAATCCTGGTCAGTTCCGTACCACCAGAACCAATCCGAGCCCTCCGCCAGGTACATAAAGTCCTGCGCTTCAGCCAGCGCTTCGGGGCTGGCACTGAGCGTGCCCTCCTCGTACTGCTTCAAATCCGCGCGTACACGGGCAAGCAGATCCCAGCCTTCGGCTTCTTCGCTTTCACCAATCCAGGTGTCATAATTCGCGCTGAACCACGCCCCCGGGAAGAGAGCGTCCAACTCACGCTGTTCGGGGTAAAGCTCGAGGTATTCTGAGGGAGTGATCGTTTCGAGCAGTTCACTTTCAGCCAGTTTTTTATAGAGGGCATGGAAAAATTCCTTGCCGTCGTTGTCGTAGTTTTCCCAGGCATTCTCGCCATCCACCACGATCGTCACAATGTGTGGACCTTCGGTGCCCTGCAGACTCGCGTGGATCGCTTCGAGCGAATCGATCATGTCCTGCGCGGCCGCTTCGCCCGGCATGCCTGAATAATTGAAACCGATTTTGTCCGAAATGACCCAATCGCGGAAGAAAATCGCCACTTCGCCGCCGCTCTCGCCCTGCACGTAATAAGGACGATAGAAGGTGTCGGCGTCTTTCACCACACCGTCGCTATCCCTGCCAAATCGGTCACCCGCAAGCCCCAGGCTTGCCACCAAAACCGGTTCTCCGGTCTGCATCCACTGGTATCCAGCCTCGCTGACCAGCGGCACGATTTCTTCTGCCACAGATCCCTCACCAGGCCAGAGCCCGCGCACCTCACGCCCGAAGATGGACTCGTACATTTCCACGCTCTTTTGCAGGTGGAAAGCCGCATCCTCTGGGTAGCTGAAGCGCTGCTGAGGCATGATCGCCTTGGGGTTGCCGACCAAAGCCAGGTCCGAGTCATAGATCAGGGGCAGGATCGGATGGGCGTAGGGTGTGGTGGTGATCTCCAGAATGCCCGCATCCTGTAATTCTTTGTGGGTTGGCAAGACGCGCTGGATCAACTCCAGAATGCCATCAAAGAGGGTTACTTTATCTTCTTCAGCAAAGTCCCGGCCTTTATCGACCAGGGCTTTAAAGGGTTCCTGCGCCAGGTAATCGGGATCAACCCAAGCCAGGTTGAACCAGATCTGCAGATCACGAAAATCCTGTTCTGTAAAGTTTTCAATTGCCGCGGCGATTGCAGCTTCATCTGTGCCACCTCGCAGATCAAGCAATTCCTGGTAGCGCGGGTGAACGGCGATGATTTTTCCCCAGTTGGCATCATAGAAACGCTGCAGAATGAAGGTTTTCTGCTCCACAGTTAGTTCTGCCGCCGGAACTTCCGCCAGCACCCAATAAAGGTCCTTAACGCCGTTATCGGTGAAATCCTGCAGCTGACGGATCAGCGAGGGAGTCAGGTTTATGGCCGCCTTCACGCCCTCTTCTGCGGCGATCATTTCTGCCATGTCGAGGTAATCCTTGGTGGCATGCACGCGCACCCAGGGTCGGGTATAGACGCCATTCTCATCCTTATAATACATCGGCTGATGCTGATGCCAGGTGAGGTTGACGTAGAGCGGATACTCGATGGCTTCCGGTGCTTCTGTCGGTGTGGCCTCTTCAGCCACAGGGACTGTCGGTTCAACCAGCACATCCGTCGGAATGGGGGCTGCGCTGGGCGCAGAGCAGCCTGCGATGACTGCCAGGCTTAGGATGATTGCGAGAAAGAATCGTAGCTTTTTCATGTTTCCTCTTTTCATATCCAGATTATGGACGCGTTAATTTCAATACAAATGTTTCTCCACCGTCGAGGATATCCGCGACAACAAAGTCGGTCAGGGAGCCATCTTCGGCAAAGGTA
>DNOU01000038.1:0-939 GCA_003501835.1 Anaerolineaceae bacterium
GTACTCCTTCTGCAGTTCTTCGGTCGCGCTGCGGATGCGGCCCAGGTCATCACCTGCCATTACCTGGCGTACTTCGTCGATCCTGGCTTTCAGGCTGGTGCGGTTGGCTTCCGGCACCTTGTCTCCCTCTTCCTTGAGATACTTTTCTGCCTGATACGCAGTGTTGTCGGCAATGTTACGGGCTTCCACCACTTCCTTGCGGCGGTCATCGTCTGCCTTGTGGGCTTTCGCCTCTTCCACCATGCGTTCGATGTCTTTCTTTTGCAGGTTGGTGCTGGCGGTGATGGTGACTTTTTGCTCCCGGGCAGTTGCCTTATCCTTGGCGGTGACATTCAGAATGCCGTTGGCGTCGATGTCGAAGGTCACTTCCACCTGCGGGATGCCACGGGGAGCTGGCGGAATGCCTTCCAGGCGGAAACGCCCAAGAGACATATTGTCAGCAGCGAGGGGGCGTTCGCCTTGCAGCACGTGGATATCCACAGCGGTCTGGCTGTCCTCCGCAGTGGAGAAAACCTCAGACTTGCGGATGGGGATGGTGGTGTTGCGTTCAATGATGGGGGTCATCACACCGCCCATGGTTTCAACACCCAGCGAGAGCGGGGTCACATCGAGCAGCAGGATATCTTTTACCTCGCCGCCGAGCACACCCCCCTGGATGGCTGCACCTACGGCGACCACCTCATCGGGGTTGACGCCCTTGTTGGGTTCCTTGTTGATCAACTTGCGCACCAGGTCGACGACCTGCGGCATACGGGTGGAGCCACCCACCAGGACCAGCTCGTCGATATCGGAGGCTTTCAATCCGGCATCGCGCAGAGCGTTTTCGAATGGAGCCTTGGTGCGGTCCAACAGGTGCTGGGTCATCTGATCAAATTTGGCCCGGCTGAGCTTGAGCTGCAGGTGTTTTGGACCGTTCGCATCGGCAGTGATGTAGGGCAG
>DNOU01000038.1:1008-3141 GCA_003501835.1 Anaerolineaceae bacterium
CCAGGTGGGTGTCGCCGCTGGTGGATTTGACTTCGAACACGCCTTCGCCCACTTCGAGCACCGATACATCGAAGGTACCGCCGCCCAGGTCAAAGACAAGGATCTTTTCGTTCTTGCGTTTGTCCAGACCGTATGCCAGGGCAGAAGCGGTCGGCTCATTGATAATGCGCAGTACATCCAGCCCTGCGATGCGTCCGGCGTCCTTGGTTGCCTGGCGCTGGCTGTCGTTGAAGTAAGCCGGCACTGTGATCACCGCCTGGGTGACCGATTCGCCGAGAAACGCTTCAGCATCCGCCTTGAGTTTGGCGAGGATCATTGCCGAAATTTCCTGTGGAGAATACTCTTTTCCGGTGGACGCGATTTTCACGCGGGCATCGCCCGTGGGTCCTGCCACCACCTGGAAGGGTACCATCTTCCGCTCCGTGGCAACCTCGTCAAAATGACGACCCATGAAGCGTTTGATCGAATAAACCGTGTTTTCGGGGTTGATCACTGCCTGGCGTTTGGCAGTCTGACCCACCAACCGTTCACCGTTCTTGTTGAATGCAACCACCGAAGGGCAAAGACGGGATCCTTCAGCAGTGGTGATCACGACGGGGTCTCCGCCCTGCATCACGGCAACCACTGAATTCGTCGTCCCCAAGTCAATACCGATGATCTTTCCCATTTCAATCTCCTTAATGCAATAATGGCTTTTCTTACTTAAGAAAGAATACTCCAAGTATGCATAGAAATTGTTAACATCCTGTTGGAATTGGATATGAAATAGCTCGAGGAGTCAAAATGCTATAATTATTTGAGCGGAGTTCATATGAGAAGATCCCTGTTATTCACTTTGACCCTGATCCTGCTGGTAGCGGCCTTCGCCTCTCCAGTTTTTGCTCAGAGTACCTCCCAGGCGACGCAATCGCGGGTGGTGGTGTTGACTTTCAACGGGCCGCTCACCCCGGTGTGGGAGGGTTACCTGGCGAGGGCAATTGATCAGGCGCAGAACCTCAAAGCGGATCTGATCGTCATCGAATTGAACACCCCCGGCGGATCGGTGGACCTGATGGAGAAGCTGGTGTCGCAGATACGCGAAAGCCCGCTGCCTATCCTGGTGTATGTCACACCCGAAGGCGCCATGGCGGGTTCGGCAGGCACCATGCTCACCCTGGCAGGTCACCTGGCAGCCATGACCCCCGGCACGGTCATCGGCGCTGCCAGCCCGGTGGATATCTCGGGCGGGGATATTTCTTCCACCGAAGCCGCCAAGACGAAGGAAATCCTCAAAGCCCTGGTGCGCTCGCTGACGAGCCAGCGTAGCCCTGAGGCCACTGCCCTGGCTGAAGCGACCATCGAAACTGCCAAGGCAGCTTCTGCGGATGAGGCGTTCAAGGCCGGCCTGGTGGACTTTATCGCCCCTGACCTGAATGCACTTCTCGCCCAGGTGAACGGCGCGAAGGTGCAGATCAACAGCTCAACGATTGCAGTCAACACGTTGAGCCCGGCGGTTTATCCGGTGAGGATGACCTTCACCGAGGAAATCCTCGGAATGCTCACCAATCCCAACTTCGTTTTCCTGCTGCTCGCCATTGGTGCGCAGGCAATCCTGATCGAACTGGCTACCCCCGGGGGCTGGGTGGCGGGCTTTATCGGCGTGATAATGCTCGCCCTGGCAGCTCTCAGCCTGGGCTTCCTGCCGGTCAATTACTTCGGACTTTTGATCATCATCACCTCGTTTGTGCTCTTTATCCTGGATATCAAGGCGCCCACCCACGGTGCGCTGACGGCGGTGGGTACCGGCACGTTTATCGCCGGGGCTTTGGTGCTCTTTAATTCAACACCCACCCCCAGCTACGTACATGTTTCCGTTGGTCTGGTGGTGGGAGTGGGCATTTTCATTGGCTTGATCTTCCTTGGCGTGGTCCTGCTCGCTGTGCGCGCCATGAGAACCCCCATCGTCACCGGGCGCGAAGCCATGGAGGGACGCGAAGGTTATGCCACCGAGGATTTTGAGAATAGCGGCATCGTGCAGGTGGCCGGCGAGCAATGGTCCGCCCTGCCCGCGGAAGGGGAGACGTCCATTCTCAAAGGCGACCGCGTGGTGGTGGTGGAGGTGCGGGGGGTCAGGCTGGTGGTGAAGAAGGTGTA
>DNOU01000142.1 GCA_003501835.1 Anaerolineaceae bacterium
TTCGATTTCAGGGCTCTCGTTTACTTCATCGTCAGCAGACTTATCCGGCGCAGCTGCCATAAATGGTGAAAACCTTGCCAGCAATCTGCCCGGGATCAAACCCTGAATAAAGACGCCCTTGCGGGTGTGTTCGATACGCTCAACCTGTCCTTGCTCATGAAAGAGGGAAATCAGCTGGCCTTCCGTGTATGGGATCTGCACCGATGTCTGTGCATAATTTTCGAACAGGTCTGCGTTCACCAGCTTGAGGAGTTCGTCCAATCCATCACCCTTGAGCGCTGAAATCGCCACTGCATTGGGAAATGCTGAAAGAGCCGCCTGCGCCGCTGATGGATCAGGGAGTTGATCAATCTTGTTCAATGCGATGATGGCTGGAATATGCTCAGCCCCGATCTCCTTGAGGGTTTGTTCCACTGCTTTTGCCTGTGCGCCGGCATTGGGATGGGTGATATCCACTACGTGGATCAAAAGATCCGCCTCTGAGATCTCTTCAAGCGTTGCCTGGAAAGCGGCGATCAATTGCGTGGGAAGCTTTTGGATGAAACCCACCGTGTCTGTGATCAGAGTGCTTTGACCTCCTGGAAGTTCGATCCGGCGTGTGGTGGGGTCCAGCGTGGCGAAAAGCTGATCCGCCACATAAACATCAGCTTTTGCCAGATGATTTAGCAGAGTGGATTTGCCGGCGTTGGTATACCCTACCAACGAGATCAACGGAATGCGGGAGCGCTTGCGTTGTGAACGGTAACGTTGGCGGTGTGCACGCACCTTTTCCAATTCGTTCTTTAAGAATTTAATCCGTTTGCGAATTTCACGTCGGTCCACTTCAAGCTGGGTCTCGCCTGGACCGCGCAGACCCACACCGCCCACGGAACCTGCCCGGCCTCCACCACCACCGGCCTGTCTTGCCAGGTGCGTCCAGGCGCGTGTCAGGCGCGGGAGACGGTACTCGTTTTGTGCCAGTTCCACCTGCAGGATCCCTTCGCGGGTATTGGCATGCTGGGCAAAGATATCCAGGATCAGCGCAGTGCGGTCCAGCACACGAACGTGACCACCAAGTGCCTCCTCAAGTTCGCGTTGATGTCGGGGGGAGAGCTCATTATCGAAGATCACAATGTTGGCAAGGGTTTCCTCTGCCAGTGCAACCACCTCTTGCACTTTGCCACTGCCCAGATAGGTATCTGCGTGGGGGACATCCAGTTTTTGTGTGGTTTCCCCCACCACTTCGAGCCCGGCAGTGTCGGAGAGCAAGGCTAATTCGCTCATTGAATCTTCCAGCGATACCAGGGATGGTTCTGAACGCAATTCAACCCCAACCAGGAAAGCTCTCTCCCTGGGAGGGTGCGTGGAAAGCAGATTTTTGGCAGTCATTTGGGTTATTTAATCCATTCCACCAGCCGTTGAATGGCCTCGTCGATCCTGCTGGTTTCTGTACCCAACGAAATTCGCACAAAGCCTTCGCCGTGCTGACCATAAACGATGCCAGGGGTCATGCTGACACCGGTTTCCTCCAGCAATTTGGCGCAAAATTCGCTGGAATCGGTAAATCCTTCGGGGAGATGCGCCCAAACATAGATTGCGGCTTTTGGATTTTCGAGGGAAAAACCGCTCTCACGCAGACCTTTTACCACAATGTCGCGGCGTGTCTTGTAAACCTCATTTCGTTCTGCCAACCATGTTTGATCTCCCGTGAGTGCAGTTACTCCGGCGGCGAAGATTGGAGCAAAAGTCGAAGTATCCATCTGACTTTTGTAGGTGAAGAGATACCGGATCACGTCCGGATTGCCCACTGCCATACCCAAACGCCAGCCCGCCATGTTATAGGTTTTGGAAAGGGAATTGAACTCGACCACCACATCTTTAGCGCCAGGTACCTGGAGCATGCTTGGCGCAACGTAACCATCGAAGCAAATTTCTGTGTAAGGAGCATCATGAGCGATCAGGATCTTGTGCTTCTTGGCAAAATTCACTGCTTGCTCAAAGAAAGACATCGAGGCAACAGCCCCCGTGGGATTGTTGGGGTAATTAAGCCACAAGATCTTCGCTCTGGATAAAACATCCTCTGGAATGGCGTTTAAGTTGGGAAGAAAACCGTTCTCTGCGACAAGCGGGAAATAGTGAATTTCTCCACCGGCGATCAGACCACTGGCGCTGTAAACCGGATAGCCCGGGTCTGGCACCAGGCTGACATCCCCCGGGTTGAGGAGCACCTGGCTCAGGTTGAACAGACCTTCCTTTGAGCCGATCAAACCAATGACTTCAGATTGAGGGTCAAGGCTGACCTCGAAGCGGTTTTCGTAGTACTCTGCCACGGCTTTTTTGAATGCCGGTGTACCTCCGTTTGGGGTGTAAGCATGCATATCTGCCCGGCGGGCAGAATTGACCAGAGTGTCGATGATGAAATCTGCGGGGGGGAGATCAGGAGAGCCCATATCAATGCGAATCACATCCAACCCTTTGGCCTTCAGGTCAACAATTTTCTTTCCAAGCGCAGCAAAGAAGTATGGTTTGAAGGAAGCAATGCGGTCGGCAGGGGGGAACAGGGTGGAAGTGAGGGTCATGAATGGGTCCTTTTGCTTGCTTTAAGTTAAAGTAAGTTTACGACAGGGTCGGAAAATTGCCAATCCTTATTTTCCAAGCCAGTCGAGGAGAGTATCTCCAACGATCTTGAGGGATTGTGCAGAGACTTTATCTTCCAAATCGGCAGCAGTATGCCAGTATGGATAATCGAAGTCGATCAAATCTGCGGCAGGAATCCCCGCTTCAAGAAAAGGAGTGTGATCATCAAGCATGTTAAACCTGGTAGCGTCGATAAAATATTGCGCATAGCCAAGATCGGCAGCGCTGGACCATATCGCATCCACGAGTTGTGGGGTGGAAGATTTTTCACGATAAATATTGAGATCTCTGTCACCGATCATATCGACGATCACTACCTGTTTGACGGGATGGGAGAGCGATGACACGAATGCTTTTGACCCCAGGATCCAGTTCCAGCCAGGAAGATCACCCTGGTCCTCGGCATCAAAGAATACCAGCCATACATCGTTGGCTGTTTGAGCGGGCATTACCCTCGACAATTCGAGCAAAACTGCAACACCGCTGGCACCGTCGTTCGCTCCCGGGACGGGAAGGGTGGTGAGGAATGAATCGGCATCCCGGTCGGCTTTCAATCTTGAATCGTAGTGTGCCCCGAGGATGGTTGCAGGTTCAGTGGTGTCGCCATGGCTGGCAATGATATTCTGTATTTCATGTCCTTGAAAGGTGGACTTCTGAATCGTAACCTTCCACCCTGCCGACTTGAGTTCGGACTGGATGTACCTGATCACATCCGCATGCGCCTGGCTGCCGGGAGTGCGTGGTCCAAGAGCCATTTGTTCGACCACATCGTTGTACGCCCGCTGGGCATCAAATGTTGC
>DNOU01000119.1 GCA_003501835.1 Anaerolineaceae bacterium
TCCGTGGTGCGTCTGGGTAATTCAAAAGATAAGACCATTTTTGCTTCTGATACCTGCTTGCTTCCCTCTTCCGAAGGCATCATCGCTGAAGTGCGCGACAACCCCAATGCCATTGGATATGACGGATTGGGCTACGTGACAAAAGAGGTCAAGATGCTCGCCATCTCCTCACTCAAGGCTCCCGATGTGTATGTCCTTCCCTCAGCAGCAACAGTCTCCGACGGCACATATGTGATCTCGCGCGATCTCTACATGTACACCCCCGACACCCCCCAGGGTGCGGTGAAAGATTACCTTGATTGGATCCTCTCTGCGGAGGCTCAGCAGATCGTAAAAGATCTGGGTTTCGTCCCCGTTATTCATCCTTGATCTGGAGCACCAATGAGGAAAAACAAACACACAAGCGATGCAATTATCAGCGGAGTGATCAAAGTCGCCGGATTTTCAAGCATCCTTTTCATTGGCTTGATCCTCGTTTTTCTGCTGCGTGAAGGTGTACCTATCCTCTTCAAAGTCCCTTTGAATGTCCTGTTTAGCACCACCTGGTACCCCATTGAAGGTTATTTCGGCATCCTGCCGCTCTTTCTGGGGACGATCCTGGTCACCATTGTGGCAATAATCATCTCCCTACCATTTGGAATTGGAACCGCAGTCTATATCTCTGAGATTGCTCCCGGGTGGGTAAAAGCCACCCTTAAACCCATCATCGAAATCCTCGCCGGCATTCCTTCGGTGGTGCTGGGTTTCATTGGAATTTTCGTGATGGTGCCGTTCATGCGCACTTTTTTCAACCTGCCGACAGGACTGACCGGACTTACAGGCGCAATCATGCTCGGGTTGATTGCCATCCCCACAGTGGTATCCATTGCCGAAGATGCAATGAATACCGTCCCGGATAGTTACCGACAGGCAGCCCTGGCGGTAGGCGCCACCAAATGGCAAACCATCTGGGGAGTCACTCTACCAGCTGCAAAAACCGGTGTGCTGACTGCGGTGATGCTGGGTGTCGGGCGCGCCCTTGGCGAGACGATGGCTGTAATGATGGTCACGGGCAATGCTCCAGTCATGCCCACCAAATACGATTCCATTCTGCGCCCGCTGCGAACCATGACTGCCACCATTGCCTCTGAAATGGGTGAGGTCGCCCAGGGAAGCGCTCACTATGAGGTGCTTTTCTTCATCGGGATCGTGCTTTTCCTGCTCTCACTGGTGATCAATATTGCTGCCAGCTCAGTGAGCATGAAACAGCGGGCGCGATCCGAGAGGATCCTTTCCTGACCATGGTCAATTCCCGCGTCTCCACCACCGTCAAGGAATCCATCGGATACACTCTGGTGCATCTGATCACCCTGGCAACTGTGATTCCCATCCTCGGATTGGTGGGATATATCATTGCCAGGGGTACTCCTGCCATCAGCCTGGAATTTCTCACCTCCGCCCCCACCAACGGAATGCGCTCTGGCGGCATACTGCCAGCCATTGTGGGTACGCTGTATCTCACCCTGGGTACCGCCATTTTCTCGGTTCCCCTGGGAGTGGCTGCCGGTATTTATATCTCAGAATATGCCCCTGATAACGGCATCACCCGCCTGATCCGCCTGGCGATCATCAACCTCTCTGGTATACCTTCGGTCGTATATGGTCTGTTTGGATTGGGCTTGTTTGTTAATTTTCTCAAGTTCGGTACCAGCATTCTCTCTGCCTCACTTACCCTTTCGATCATGACCCTGCCGGTCATTATCAGCACCAGCGAGGAAGCATTGCGCAGTGTGCCCAATTCATTCCGGGTGGTGAGCACGTCGCTGGGTGCCTCAAAGTGGCAGACGGTAAGGAAGATCATCATTCCCCAGGCAATGCCCGGCATCATTACCGGCATTATCCTCGGATTGGAGCGGGCTGTCGGCGAGACCGCCCCCATCCTTTTCACAGGGGCTGCCTTTTACCTTCCACAGCTTCCCAATTCGCCATTCGATGCCACCATGGCTCTGCCTTATCACATTTATGTGATCTCCACTTCCGTGCCCGGAATGCCGGTTCAAATTCAATATGGCACCGTTCTCGTATTATTGATCTTCGTACTGGGCATGAACCTGATCGCAACATTTATCCGCGCCCGAGCCAGGGCAAGACGGGTATGGTAATCCAATGAAGAAATTCATCATTGAAAACCTTTCCGTTCGTTATTCTGATGACAACGAGAGCCTCAGAAACATCAACCTCGAGATCGAAGAACATGCCATCACTGTGCTTTTCGGACCGGCAAATGGCGGTAAATCCACCTTTCTGCGCACCCTCAACCGTCTGAACGATCTTGCAGATGTAAAAGAGGTCAGCGGGAGGGTATCCTTCAATGGCGTCAACATCCTCGACAGGTCAGCGGACGTCATCGAGCTCAGGCGCAAGGTCGGCATGGTCTTTTCCCGACCTGTTCCATTACCCCTCAGCATCTACGAAAATGTGGCATACGGTCTAATCATGGCAGGCGTGCGCGACAGTAAGAAACTCGACGCTGCGGTGGAAGCAGCCCTGCGCCAGGCAGTTCTGTGGGACGAGGTGTATGACCGGCTGCAGGATTCCGCTTATGCTATTTCAGGCGGACAGCAGCAGCGACTTTGTCTCGCCAGGGTACTGGCGCTCGAACCTGAGGTCATCATGCTCGATGAACCCACGTCAGCACTTGATCCGGTTGCCACCGCCAAGATCGAAGAGCTCCTGAACCACCTCAAGGAAAAATACACCATCATTCTGGCGCCGCACAACATCCAGCAATCCGCCCGCATGGCAGATTACGCGGCTTTTTTCCTCATGGGGGAAGTGATCGAATACCTCCCGGGGAAGGAAATGTTCCTCACCCCGCACGACAAACGCACCCAGGATTACATCACCGGCCGTTTCGGCTGATGCAATCCGATCAAGATGAAGGATGATGCAGGTTAGCGATCCCCTCCCGTTGACCAGTCATCCTGTTTATTTGAACTTATCGATTATCCTGGTGTGGAAGTTTGCTGCTGCGCGGTAAACTTCCAAACTATATTCGTATAAAAAAGGCTGCCGTTATCCTTCACGGCAGCCTTTTGGCTATCACCTACTTCCTATCCTGGATCAACTTCTGGGCCATCAACGCCCCATCGCGAATGGGTTCATACCCCGTGCAGCGGCACAGATGCTTGTTCAAGGCATTTTCAATTTCCTGCTCGCTGGCATTGGCATTGTTCTCCAGCAAGCCATAAAGTTCCATGATGATCCCCGGGGTGCAGAAACCACATTGCACAGCCCCGGATTCTGAAATGGACTTCTGGATGGGATGCAGTGTCATACCCCTGGCGAGCCCTTCGATGGTCAGGATGTTTGTCCCCGCTACCTTTTTGACCGGAGTGTTGCAGCTTTTCAGAGCTTTGCCATTGACCACAACTGTACACGTGCCACAGGTGGCATTGTCACAGCCGCGCTTGGTGCCGGTTAAATTCAGAACATCCCGGATGACATCTATCAGCATCATTTCAGGATCGACCTCAACAGTCGTATCCACACCATTGATCGTAAATGTGATCTTCTCTTCCATGCTTATTTCTCCTGCCTGGTTTCAAGCGCTTTCTTCATCTTTTCCGGAGTGATCGGAATTTCAAAGAAATCAATGCCTGTGGCATCGTAAATGGCGTTGAGGATCGCCGGTGCTGGTCCGATGACCGAATGTTCTCCGATGCCGCGTGCCCCAAAAGGACCCACCGCATCAGGTGTTTCCACAAATTCCACAGTCATGCGCGGAGCTTCCTTATAGGTCGGTAAATGATATTTGAAGAATTGGGGGTTTGCCAATTGACCCTGTGCATCGAATTCCATCTTTTCATACAATGTTGCTCCAATGGACATCAAAACCCCGCCCATCACCGAACCGCGGATCTGCTTGGGATTGATCACCTGCCCCACGTCGAAAGCTGAGGCGAAATGATCCACGAAGATCTTGCCAGTTTTCTTTTCAATGCGGATCTCCGCAGCCTGGGCGCCAAAAGTGTATGAAACCCCAATGCTTCCCTGCCCATTTCTGTCAGGGTTGGAATAACGCGGCAGACGCGCATCGGAAACCGATTGAGCCACATCGCCGATGGTGATGCCATCATCCGTGATGTAGCCGCGATTGATGTCCTTCACCGCCACCCGGATGGAGGGATCATTCCGCAGGAAGACATACTCTCCATCATAATCCAGGTAATCCTCATCAGTCTTCAGTACCTGGGCGGCTGTCTTCTTGAGCACCGCAATTAACTTCTCGGCTGCGCGGATGATCGCCCGCCCGCCCTGGGTGGTGAACATCGAACCGATCGTCTGCCATTCGTAGGGTGAGAACTGGGTATCGATCTCGGTGTAAACTCTGACTTTTTCGGGTGGAATCTTCAGCGCTTCTGCCGCCACCTGGCGCACCACCGTTCGAAGCCCCTGACCCACTTCAGCACCCGCCATGTTTACCGAAACGCTGCCGTCGATGTTCATCTTCATATAGCAGCCCTTGGTGGAGAATGGTGCGCCCTTGGGGGTTTTGAACACTGCTGCGATCCCGCGTCCATAATAGAAATTCTCATCCTCGCTCAACCGGGGAGTTTCAAAGACCTTTTCCTTGATGATGTTCACGCACTTCTGAATATCGCCATTGGACTTCCACATCGTTTCGCCGGTTGAAGTCGTTTTGCCTTCACGCAGGAAATTCTTCTCGCGAAGCGCAATCGGGTCCATGTTCAACTTTCGCGCCAGGATGTCCATCAAACGCTCGCTTGCCAGCTGGGTTTCCTGGTGCCCATAGCCGCGGTAGGCACCTACGGGAGGTGTGTTGGTGTATACCGTATAGCCGGTCAGATCGCAATGCTCAAACGCATAGGGACCTGTTGAATTGTG
>DNOU01000216.1:0-3083 GCA_003501835.1 Anaerolineaceae bacterium
GAGAACTTGAGAAACTCACACGGGTTTTGCCGGTGACAGATTCAGCTCCTTGATCACCTGGGAGACGATTTGTGCAGGGGATTGATCGATGGTTACCGTCAGCGCGTCCGCCGGCTCTTCCAGGGCGGCAAACTGGCTGGCCAGCATGGCCGGTTTCATGTAATGACCAGAGCGCGCCTGCATGCGTTCCTCGATCTGAGCATAGCTGCCCTTGAGGTAGATGAACTTCACCTGGCTGGGGTCCACGAGCAGTTGCTCACGGTAGCGGGCTTTAAGCGCAGAACAGGCCAGCACGGCTGACTGCTCTTTTTGAAGCGTGTCCCGGATCAACCTGGCCAGCGCTGCCAGCCAGCCGGCGCGGTCTTCATCCGTCAGGGGGATTCCAAGGCTCATCTTCTTCACGTTGGCAGGCGGATGAAAATCGTCCCCGTCGAAAAAAGGCCAGCCCATTTGATCCGCCAACATCTGACCAATGGTGGACTTGCCGCTCCCGGATACACCCATCACAATCAGGATCATTTTACGCTTTGCTCAGAGCTGAGCCGGTAGAGGTACTCTCCCGCCCGCGGAACCACCAGCAGATTCTCGTCCTGGCGTCGCATCCATTCTTCCACATCGATCGAAGCCGGATCGCGGTAGCCCAAATTGACTGCCCGGCAATCCGCTTCCGATATTCCGGTGCTCAAGGTCACACGGATGCGGGGAGTTTCGATGCCCGTGAGCGGGTCGTAAGTTCCCTGACCGCGCAAATGGGTGGAGTGCGCGCGTACGCCAGCGGGGATGGCATCAAAGCGACCGGGTTGCTTCACGAAATAATCGCGTACGTGGTAGCCAATTTCGCGGATAAAAGCTCCGTGGGTGAGGCTGAACTCGGTAATGTGCGGAGCGTAGAGGATCACCTCTCCGCCGTCCGCGACGACAGGTTCCATCTTGTACATGCCCTTGGCACCTGTCCAGATTTCAGAGTACATTGCGGGCAGGACTGAGAGCACGGTCTGGTAGGGGGCATCCACCCAGCGGATGTGCACCTGCGCCGAGAGATCTGCTGCCTGCGACCAGGTGGATTGTAGATCGCCACAAAAGACGCCTGCCACTCCATCGGGAGTATCTACGCAGCAGATAGCCGACCGGGGTACCGGAATCAATGAGGCAGCCAGGTTGATCAACCGCCGCACCGGCGTCTCTTTTGTGCCGATGATCTCGCGTGAGGTGAGCAACGCACCCAGCCAATGGCTGAGATCAATGAATTCGGGTCCGGAAATCCCCGGAAAGAAATACTTGTTGCCCCCGGAAAACCCCACCACTTCGTGCGGGAAAACCGGACCGCATACCAGCAGGTGGTCGTAGTCAAGAATGCGCTTGTTCAGCCGCACAGGCACACTTTGATTGAGCATCCCGCCGCTGATCTCCTCCACCTGTGCCCGGCTGATCTCGCCTATTTGTGTAAGCTGCGATGAATCCTGCCAGGCGTGGTTAAAAAGGTTGACCCGGGAGTATTTTTCGGCTTTTTCTGCGGGGGTGATTCCCACCAGCGATAAGAGTTCGCTTTCACTTAAAGGGGGATGTGTTCCCAGGGCTACAATGAAATCAACCTGCCTGGCCCGCCCCTGGAGTTCTTCCACAATGGTGCGAAAGAACAATGGCAACGGCATGGTACGCGTCGGGTCGGGAATAACGACCAGCACACGCTTGTCCTGCAGCGGCTCTGAGCGCAATCCGGCTGAAATTCGTTCTTTGACCTGGTCTTCTGAAAGAAATGGAACTGTCATCGCACTCAACTTTTCTACACACCGCTATCGGCTTGAAATCCGCCGTCCAGTGGTACCACGATGCCTGTCACAAAGGCTGAGGCTGGCGAAAGGAGCCAAAGGACTGCCCCCAGCAGATCCTCTGGAACGCCAAACCGATTCAACGGAGTGTGATTCAAAATGGAATGACCGCGGGGGGTCAGTTCCCCGGTGTCTTGATCAAGAAGCAGGAAACGGTTCTGCTCACCCAGCAGGAACCCCGGTGCGATGGCATTGACGCGAATATTGGGGGAATATTCACGCGCCATGTGCACTGCCAGCCATTGGGTAAAGTTGCTGACCCCTGCTTTGGCGGCTGAATAAGCGGGTATGCGCGAAAGCGGTCGAAAGGCATTCATCGAGGAAATGTTCAGGATAACCCCTTTTTGATTCTCCGCCATTTCACGCCCAAAAACCTGGCAGGGAAGGATGGTGCCAAGCAGGTTGAGATCAACGACGAGTTTCAACCCCTCGGTGGAGAGGTCGAAAAACTTCAACTCATCCGTTGTGGTGGCAATGGGAGAATTTCCACCGGCAGCATTGATCAATATATCCACGGCACCGAAACGGCTGCGGATTTCATCAGCGGATTTCTGGAGCATTTCTGTGCTCAGCACATCCGACTGGAAGAGTTCCACCCTGCCGGGAGCACCTTTGACTTCAGCGACAATCCTCTCGGTCAGCGTTGCGGAGCGATCCAGAATGGCAACATTGGCACCAAACCAGGCCAGGGTGATAGCCATTTCTCCGCCCAACACCCCACCGCCTCCGGTGATCACTGCAGTTTGACCGCTGAAGTCATAATCCGCGTGCAAATCAGCAACTCTCATGGGATCCTCGCTTCAACTGGAGCGTACTTCTCCAATTCGTAAGCCTTTAGAGCCAGTCCGCAAGCCAGGGCCTTCATCATCTGGTGCGCTGTTTCCTTGTTGACGATCTGACGGGCTACCAGTTGCGAGAGCCAGTTGGCACTCGCCCGGCGCCAGACGTCATGCCGGGCTGGAATGGATAGAAAAGCCCGGGTGTCGTCATTGAAGCCCACGGTGTTGTAAATCCCGCCGCTGTCAATAGCCTGGTCGAAAAACCGTTTCATGCCATTCAAATGATCATGGAACCACCAGGGCGGGCCGAGTTTGACCGCCGGGTAATAACTGGCTAAAGGAGCCAGTTCACGGGCATAAGCTGTTTCGTCCAGCGTGAACAACACCAGGTGATAATTGGGATGATTCCCAAAACGGTTGAGGAGCGGTTGCAGTGGACGGGTGAACTCCACCGGCACCGGGAAATCCGCTCCCA
>DNOU01000216.1:3238-12600 GCA_003501835.1 Anaerolineaceae bacterium
CTGGCGGCTGCCAGTTTTTCAATTTCCAGAAGCCATTCAGAGCGGTCGATATGCACGATCAAGTCTGCCCGGAATGTGGGGAGAATGTGACCTCCCCAATCAGCAGCAATTTGCCGGTGCGCCAGAAGATCATCCGACGGGCTGTCGGTTGTGCTCAAGACTGCGATATTAAACCGATGATATAGTTTGCGCGGGGTGCAATCTGCTTTTGCAAGTGCCTGGTTGATCGAATCATAAATGGATTGGGCGTTTTGGCTGTTCAAAGGTTCGTCTATGCCGAACACTTCGGACAGCTCATCGCGGATCCATAACCCGGTGGGAGTGGCATTGTAAAGGTAGAAATGGTCTGCAAAGACCTGCCAGATCTTTCGGGGGTCCTCCTCCACCGGAATGCCGATGCGACTGGGGATGCCGAGGTCAGAATACGAGATTCCATGGGAATGCAAAATGCGCAGGACGTAATGATCCGGCTGAATCATCAGGTCAACCGGATTACCAAAGTGATACTCCGGGTCTGCGAACAGGCGCGGGTCGACATGTCCATGCGGGCATACCAGCGGCAGGTCCTGGGCGGAGGCGTACAACTCCTCAGCGATGGGGCGCAAAATGGGATCACTGACGAAATATCGGCTGTTGATCGTCATTCCGCTTCTCCTTTGAACTCAGGGATCAACACACTCAAATGGCGGCGGTTCTGCTCATCCATCCACTCCCGGAGTACGTTGGAGAGCGTGACTTTGCGTTTCTCCCCTGGCGGGAGGATGATTTCCAGGTCACGATAGGGAAGCTGGAACCGATAGGGGGTTAAGGAAAGCTCTAATTCAAGGGTTTGCGGACTGCTGGTGAGGAAGAGGTGCAAAGTGGAGCTTTCGCCACGCTTGTAAGCCAGGCTGTGTCCATCGTCTTCGGTCAGCGCCAATGCGGAGCTTCCGCTTTGAAGATGGGGAAAAACCAAAACGCGCCGCACGTCGTCGTGAGCCTGATACAAAGGATGTACCACTTCGCCCATGGGGATCATACCTCCTTCCGGAACGAACAGAGGGATGTGATCCAAGGGTGCCTCTGCCAGGATGGTCTGCTCTCCGGCGAAAGTCTTTCCAGTGTAGAAATCATACCATTTCTGTCCACTCGGAAGATAGACCTCCCGGCGGCGTACCCCGGGAGAAGTGATCGAAGCCACCAGTAGAGAGGATCCAAGCATGAAATCGAACGATTCGTCCGCGCAGGTGGGATCATTGGGGAACTGGTACACCAGCGGTCGGAGGATGGGATGGCCAGTCTGCGCTGCTTCCGCCTCGAGGTTGTACATATAGGGGATCAGGCGGTAGCGGAAGAGGATGGCTTCGCGTACCCGGGGCAGAATTTGGGGATACATCCAGGGTTCTGTGGTTTTGCTTTCGGGCTTCCAGGAGTGGATGGTAAAGCGGGGCAGAAAAATGCCATTTTGCACCCAACGCAGGAAAAGCTCAGGCGAAGGACTGGCTCCGGCGAATCCGCCTATGTCATGCCCTGTGTTGGCAACCCCTGAGAGGTTCAAGCCCAGACCCATCGGAATGTTGTACTTCAAAGTTTGCCAGGAAGTGAGATTATCCCCCGACCAGGTTTGTACGTAGCGTTGCATTCCCGGGGCGCCTGCGCGTGAGATGAGGAACGGTCGTTCATCTGGGGCGTTCTCAAGTTGAATGTCGTAAGAAGCACGCATCATCATCAGGGTTTGCAGGGGTCGTGCCAGTGAGATGGGGATTTCTCTGCCAAATCCCATGCAGCGGGCATCTGGTTGCGTCACCTCGAATTCATTGTTGTCGTTCCAGGTGTTGTCAATCCCATACTCAAAGAGCTGTTCCTTCACCTGCTTTTTCCACCAATCCACGGTGACAGGATTGGTAAAGTCGAGGGCGGCTGCGGTTCCTCCCCAGAATTCAAAAAGCTGTGGGGTATCTGAATCGGGTTCGCGGATGAAAGCACCCAGCGCCTTTACTTCTTCAAAACGCGGATGGGTGGTCAATAAAGCAGGTTTGATATTGGCAGAGACCCGAATGCCGTGGCGATGAAAATCAGCAGTCATCTTTTCAGGTTCTGGAACCCGGCTGCGGTTCCAGGTAAAGACGTACCGTTTGCCATCCGCCCCCAGGGTATATCCTGAGGAAAGATGAAACAGGTCGCAGGGAATCTGGTACTGGTCACATTTTTGCCCGAATGATGCCAGTTGTGCCTGAGCATCGGGTGCTTCGGTGTAATTCATGGTCGAGCCCAAATACCCAAGGCTCCAGCGTGGCGGCATAAGCATGCGTCCGGTCAACCTGGTAAATTTCTCCACCACCTCGCGAATGGACGGACCGTAGATGAAGTAGTAATCCAAATCCCCGCCTTCAGCAGCGTAGGTTCGCTGTCCGTCGGCTGCCGCTGTACCTGAATGGCGCAGGTCAAAGCGGGTGGTGGCCAAATTATCGTAAAAGAGGCCGAACGCCTGCCTGGTTTGTGGGTTCCAGGTGATGTAGTATGGAAAATGTTTGTAAAGCGGACTGCCATTCCTGGCGCTGTACCCGGGGTGATCCATGTTTCTCATTAGCAGACGGCTGCCGGCTTTATTCAACGCCCCCGAGACTTCTCCAAAGCCGTAGTAATGCTCCCCTGCAACGCTGACCATTCTGTGGCGAATCTGTTGACCTGCGCGGGCAAAACGATACGCTCTATGCTCGACATCCGCGGCCAGGTAATCTCCATGAGCGGTCTCCCAGCGCAGGGCAAACTTATCCAGTGCAATTGTCAGTTTCAGGGCTGTTGTCAGCAGCGTGATTTGCCTTTCTTCAATCTCGCTTTCGATAGCGGGTAAGGAAAATGGGGAAAGATCCTCGCGGTTCCTGCCCTCCCGGGGCATTTCACCCGCGCGGTCGAGCACCAGCCAGGTGCGATCCAGACGGGGCTTTCCATCAGGCAGCACGCGCACCCGGATCAGATCCTCTTCGAGGGCAGAGACCTGCAGGAACTCACCCTGACTACCTTGAAAGTCAAAGCCAGTGGATGTTGATTGAACGAGGGACAGGCGTGAGGGGGAACGCTGTGCTGATTTATGAGGATCGTTCATTCATGAGCTCCTTGATAACCGAAATCTGGCGCAGCAGGATCGCAGCCGGCATGCTGCTCCATCCTTGCAACATTCCACCCACCGGGAAGGGTGGGGAGTAATATTCGACCGGTGTCAGCCAGCCTTGCTCGAGTCCATATTCCCACCAGCGGGTCAACACTTCCAGACCAGATGGATCATGCCGTTCCAGCAGAATCGAGGCATAGACGCCATCCCAGTATGGCCAGTCAGCCCCGTTGTGATAGCAGAATGGCTGTGCAGATTTGTCGAACAGGTCTTCCTGTTTTGAATATGGCGGATAGGCGCAGAGGATGCCATAGTCGCCATACGGCTGCTGGTGGTTGTTCTTCGCGCGCAGGTTGAAATCTGCAGCTTCCAGAATGCGCCTTGCCTTGTCTTCGTCAAGGAGTTGGAAATAAAGAGAAACAAGGGTATCGGCGGAAAGATTCTTTTCCGTGAATCCTGGCCGGCGGTAATTGACAAGGTAGCCCAGGTCGTCATCCCACAATTCCTGCAGCATCCCCTGCAACGCCTGGTCTGCTTTTCGGGTATAGCGTTTGGCATCCTCGGTTTTACCGAAATGCTCGCACATGCCTGCGTAAGCTTTCAGCGCGGCAGTGAACAATGCCTGATCATAGGAAACCCAGGTCGAGCGCCGGATATTATCTGCCCAATCGTTGGCAGCATAAGGCTTCTCAATCAGCCCATCGCCATCAGAATCGCGGCTGATCAGGTAATCGATCGCAGCACGGGCTTTTTCGCCAATGGTCTGCTGCGGCCAACCCAGGCGGGGGTTTGTCGGTTTGGAAACTTGTTCCAGCAGCTCCCAATCCCCGGTGGCATTAAGGAAATCATTCAGCAGCAAGATGAAATACGCAGGTGAATCAAAGTGATCGGCCAACCAGTCTGAGTCGCAGTTGGCCGGGGCGTGCCATTCTTTTAGCAGGTGCGAAGCAAAAATCCCGCTGGGACATTTGCCGTCAGGATGGACCCCCGCCGAAAGGCTAACCAGATGTTCCCGCACCAGTTCCGGGGCGGTATCGATGAGTGCCTGCGCCGTCCAGTAACCGTCACGAAAATAAATGCGCGGCGGATATGCGTAATCCGGTCCGGCCACCAAACCCTTGAAGCCGTCGGGAAATTCTTTGAACATGGATCTGGCGGCATTCAACCCGGAAACGTAAAGCGAGTTAAGCACAGGATCCCGGGTCTGGAGGTGACTGCGCAGCCAGTCGGCATATTCATGGGCACTTTTCCAGGCGTCATTAATGTGACTCAAAGCATCCGGATGCGCGTTTGCACTGGATTCAGCCAGGGCGAGGTTGAGATGGCTTTGGGTACCTGCGGGAATGGTGAGGATAAAATGAATTTCTGCCAATTTACCTTTGATTTTGCAGGAAGAGAAGGGCAAATTTGCCGAAAGCCGCCAGGAGGTTCTACCGTTAGCTGAAAGGGTATCCGGGGCAGATTGGCGCAGGCTGTGCGGAGCAGGGGTTTGCAGGTACCGTCCGTATCCCATGCCCCAGAGCCGGCTGAAGCGTGGNNGGTGCTGATGCCACGATGCTTTCGAAGGCTGCGGGCATGGTTTCATCCAGGAACACGGAAGCCTTGATCTGCCCTGAGCCATTCTGGCAGTCCAGTTTCCACAGACGTCCGATCGCCAGCGCTGTATCGAAATTGACCGGGATGCCGTTTGCGTGCAATTCCAATTTCCAGGCACCAGCATGGGCGCCATGTGCAAAATAGATCTGGTTCAGGTCTCCCCTGCCGTTGGTTTTGAGGAACAGCGTGCGGTTGCCCATATCGAAGCCTGTCGAAACGTCCGGGCTGGATATCCACAAACTACCGTCAGGTTGGGAAGTGACGCGCAAGCAATTATCCTTTCACTGCACCCGCAGTCAAACCGGCGAGCAGGTAGCGCTGGAAGAAAATGGCCAACAACACCGGCGGCAGGCTGGCGAGGACGCCCGCTGCGCTCATCAAACTGTAGTCTGTGTAGTGGCGTCCCACAAACATGGCGATGGCTACCGTCACAGAACGGGTGGTATCACTGGAAGTAAAGATCAGCGGGATCATAAAGGCGTTCCAACTCTGCATAAAGGTATATGCAGCTGCAGAAAAAAGCCCTGGCAGCGAAACAGGAAGGATCACCTTGGTGAGTACCTGAAAGTTGGTTGCGCCATCGACCAGCGCTGCCTCTTCCATTTCGGCAGGCAGCGTTTGAAAATATCCACGCAGCATCCAGATGACAAATGGCAGGTGGATTGAAACAAGCAGGACGATCACAGTGGAGAGCTTATCCAATTGCCCCAGATTACCAATGGTGATGTACAAAGGAATGAGCAGAACCGCAACTGGAATCATCTGGCTGATGAGCAGCACATAGATCAGTTTATTGCCAAACGGAAATTTGATTCGGGCGAAGGCATATCCAGCCATCGAGCCAAAAACGAGTGCTGTCAGGGTAACGCTGGCGGCAATGATCAGACTGTTGCGCAGCGAATACCGAAACGCCTGCAATGTGAAATCGGTCAGGGTGGTGTTTTGCCCGGCAGAGCCGAACAATAACTGTCTGTAGCGCGAGAAATCCGGCGGCCAGGGCAGCCAGTTGGGGGGCATTTGTAAAAGATCTTTTGAAGTGGATACGCTGCTGATAAGTAACCAGGCAATTGGAGCGAGAATAAATACCAGCATAAAGAGGATGGCAATCAAAAGCAATAAATTTGGACCGATCCTTTTTGGCAGAAATCTGCGTGGATGTTGGGTTTGGGTCTGCACACTCATGATGCCGTCTCCTCTTTCAAAGTAAAGCGGCTGTAGAATATCGCCAACAGGGTGACTGTGATTGCGATCAGCCACGCCAGGGCGGAAGCATATCCGTAATTCAACTTGGTAAAAGCGGCCTGGTACAGGTAATAACCCGTCACCTGGGTGGCGCCTGCCGGACCGCCCCCCGTCAAAACATAGACCAGGTCGAACATCGTGAACGCGTCGATCGTTCGTAAAACAAGATTAATTAAAGTGATCGGTAGAAGTAGCGGTATGACAATGTAGCGGATGTAGCCCCAAAAGCTGGCTCCATCCACGCGAGAGGCGTCGAAAAGTTCTTCGGGGATGCTTTGCAGCCCTGACAGGTAAAGCAGCGACATCATGGGAACCGCGCCCCACAGGCTGGCAAAAGCAATAAAAAGCAGCGCGCGTGTCGGATCGAGCAGCCACGCAACCGGGTCCGTGATAATCCCCCACTGGATGAGGATGCCGTTCAAGGCGCCGTAATGGGGGTCGAAAATGCGACTCCAGAGCAACCCCTGCACAGATCCCGGGATGACCCAGGGAATGATGAGAATGCCGCGTACCAGGCCGCGCAGGGGGAATTTTCGATTCAATATGATTGCAAAGAGAAGAGAAATGGGAATGCCCAGACCGATGCCGACTGCAGCCAGGATGAGCGTGTGCTCCAGTGCTGAATGCATATCCGGATCGGTGATCACGGAAAGGTAATTTTTCAAACCCACAAAAGTGGTTCCCAACCAGGGTGCGGTGATGTGCAGATTGAAAAAGCTGATCCCCAGCGAGTACAACAGCGGGTACAGCATCAACCCCAATATGATAATGAATGATGGGGCAATGAGAAGCAGACCAAACTTTTGTCTGGAGGAGAAGCGCGATTTTCGAACTGAAGCCTTCATTCATTCACCTTTGTGGTACCGTTAATTCATAAACCCCAACGGCTTTTGGTGCAAGAGAATTTCCAGTTGTTCATGGATCCTATTTAAAAAGGCGTCACATTCAACATGTGACGCCTTTCCCACGTCACTTCATTTTACTGAGCGTACTCGGCCTGCATCTGAATCGTCCTGGCGGCCAGGTCGTCCATCGCTTGCTGGGCTTCAGCCTGTCCGGTCAGAACCTTCTGCACGGTGTCTTGCAGAGCAGAAGACCAATCGGAATAATACGGCAGGGAGGGGCGAACAGCAAGATTCTCAGCCTGTTTGGCAGTGACATCACCACCAAAATCGGCAAGTTTTGCCTGGACTTCAGGGTCATTCAAGACACTGGTGTAGCCGAAAGGTGAACCGTCCTTAAGGAAAAGTTCCTTCTCACCGGAAGGACCGGCGATGCATTTCAGGAATGCCCAGGTGGCTTCTTTGTTGGCAGAAAATGCGGAAATGGACATTCCCATGGGGCCAGCCAGAGAAATGGGTCCTGCTCCGCCAGAGGGAGCCATGGCAAGGGCAAATTGACCAGCCAGATTGCTGTTGGCGGGATCGTTCATGTAGACCAATGGGTTACCCCAGAGGAAGACAAAGGCAGCCTGGCCACCCAGAAGGAGATCGCGGCGGGCACCACCCCCCTTGAGTGTGAGCGCTGCTGGATCAACGATTTTGTCCTTATTGACCATGTCGTTCATCAATTGCAGAGCTTCGACACCAGCCCCGGTATTGAAGACAGGCTTGCCATCTTGATCAAATAGTTCGGCGCCCATGCTCTTGGCAATCATGGTGTAATCAGAGGTGATCTGTTCGTATCCAGCGCCCCAGGTCATGGCAACCGGGTAATCCACAATACCTTTTTCTTTGAGGATGATGCTATCCGCTACAAGTTCTTCCCAGGTGGCGGGTGGATTGGCAATTCCGGCATCTGAAAGCATTTGCTTGTTGTATACAAAAACCATGAATTCAGATTTCCATGGCAGTCCCAGGATTTGTCCATTGTAGCTAATGCCTTCGAGGGCGAAGGGCAGGATGTCGCTCTTGGTGGCTTCGTCAATATAGCTGTCGAGGGGTTCCACCCAGCCGGCGGCGCCGTATTTCGCCAGGTCGATAATATCGATACCGACAATATCGTAGGCAGCGCTCTTGGCAGACAGGGCGGTCTGCAGTTTCGTGCGAACGTCATCTGGAGAAACCACTTCAACGTTCATCGTGACTCCGGTTTCGTCCATACACTTGTTTTCCAGAGCGATCATGGCGTCAGTCTGACCTTCGGCACTGTCAAGCATGTGCAGGGTTACACCAGCGAAGGGTTTCGCGGCAGCGGTTGGGGCTTCTGTTGTTGCTGGAGCGGTCGTAGCTGCATCAGTTGGGGCAGTGGTGGCAGTGGGGGTCTGGGTGGCGGTGCAGGATGCCAGCACCAGGCTCACCAGAACCAAACCAACTAAAACGCGTTTGTACATTTCATTCTCCTTGAGCAAATTTATTGCGATGACTTCTCATCATTCTTATGGCAACCAGATATGCAGTATTTTGCTTCACCTCCTGGAGAAAAAGAATTCGAGCAAGATTGCAGAGCAGCTGAATGTATTTGCGTTGTTATTGAATGAATTACTACCCAAGTTGATAACGAAAGCGTTAGCGTTAACGTTAGCGTTAACTGATATAATATCCATAATAAGCTTTCCTGTCAATATGTAATTACTCTTTTGATACTCCTTGATTATGGGGACGAGCATGAATCGAAAAAGGATCACCATCGCTGATGTGGCAAACGCTGCCGAGGTTTCGATGATGACCGTCTCGCGCGCGGTTAACGGCCGGGAAGGAATCAACGATGAAACCCGAAAACGAATTTTGCGCATCGCGGCCGATTTGGGGTACAGGCCCAGCCAGATCGCGCGCGGGCTGGTCACGCATCAGACAGCCACCTTAGGGCTGGTGATGCCTGACGTGGCAAACCCCTTTTTTGCTCAAATTGCCCGCGGCGCAGAGGAAGTGGCTTACCAGCACGGGTACAACCTGTTCCTGATCAACTCCGCCGAGGACCCCGCTCGTGAAAAGCGAGCCCTGGATTCGCTGTTCGAAAAGGAAATTGACGGTGCTGTCCTGTGCAGCCCGCGACTTTCGCAGGAAGAAATGATCGAATATCTGCATCTTCTTCCGGCTGTCGTCCTCGTGAACCGGGAAATCGATCTGAAGACCGCCTCCATCACCTCACTCAATGTGGACGATAGTCGTGGTGCGCAAACCGCTGTGGATTACCTGGTAGCAAAGGGAAAAAAGAAAATTGCCTTTATCGCCGGTCCTGAGGATTCCGTCAGCAGTCAAAGGCGCCTTGCAGGTTACCGTAGCGGATTGGANNGCTCATTTCCTGCCCTATGACGATGTGCGCATTGAGCGATGTGCACCTACCACCCAGGGCGGAGAAGAGGCTGCCAACCGGCTTTTCGAACGCTGCCCGGACGTTGATGCGGTGCTTTCTTTTAATGACCTGGTTGCTGTGGGCGTGATGCGTGCTTGCAAACAACACTGCCGGCACATGCCCGATGATGTGGCGGTGA
>DNOU01000216.1:12620-13320 GCA_003501835.1 Anaerolineaceae bacterium
ATGCTGGCATTGCTCCACCTGATTGATGGAAACGGTGAACCAATGGAAAAAATCGTCATCCAACCTGAGCTGGTTATCCGGCAAAGCGCCTAAATCCTGGCTAGAAGCTTCCGTCTGTCGGGTGATCGGAGCAGGGGAAACAGGAGGCCATCCGATTAGCAAATGCAAGACAAGGTGATAAATTGATTTCCCCGCATTGCTCTAGAACTATTATCCCTTCAGGTGAGAAAAGATTCAATCTTTCTGAACAGATCCGCCCATCGATTTCCCAGAGTTGCTCCCGGACCTGTACCACTTTGCCTTGATACACTTTTCGGTGACCTGGCTTTATAAACCCTCTGGGTTTGGAATCAAACTTCAATACTCGTATGGCGTACTTGAGGTGGTAACGGGCGGTCGCGATAAACTCGTTCAGGATGAGCCCTTTCCCAGCCTTGTTGGCTTTCAAATACCGTGGACGAATCGCTTCGATCCTCTCGCTTTTGCTGTGTTGACTCATCATTTGCTCCCTCTGCGCGTCAGAAATCTGCCGGAGAGTAACATTCTTATTGAGTCAACGATTTTTCTAAAGTAACATTATTTGTGAGTCAATCCGTTTCCCATCAGGGAAAAGTAGCGAATGATTAAAATCCTTATTCATCAATGACGATAAGCATCTGCTTGCACAACCACCATCCTCCAGGCTATGACAGTATCAAAC
>DNOU01000037.1 GCA_003501835.1 Anaerolineaceae bacterium
AGATTAACGTCCCTGAGCACAATCGCCTGGGGACACCCTGGGTGGGCGCCTGGGACGAATTCAAGAAAACAATATAAAAAAACAATATAAAAAAGGAGGCCGATTCATCTGAATCGGTCTCCTTTTGGAATCGGGATTATTTCTTGGCAAGGATGATGCGTGCATCCACGACTTTCAAGCCTTTGCCGTCTTCATAGACGAGGATCGGATTGGCATCAGACTCGGCAATCTCGTCCTCCAGGTCAAGGATCATGGAGGAGTAGCTCATGATCGTTTTCACCAGGGCTTTCCTGTCGCGCGGGGCTTCTCCGCGTGCCCCGGCCAGGATGGGTGCACCACGAATTTCACCCAGCATCTCAAGCGCCTGTTCATCTGACACAGGAGTGACCCGGAAGGTGACGTCCTTGAGCACCTCAACGAAGATACCGCCCAACCCAAACATCACGGTGGGACCAAAGGTGGGATCAGTGGTGGACCCAAGAATGACTTCGGTACCCGCAGGCGCCATCTCCTGGATTGCAATGCCGTGGATATTGGCACTGGCGTTGTAGGCTTTGGCATTCTTCATGATCGTCGCGAATGCCTCACGTACAGTTGCATCGTCCTTCACATTCACTTTCACACCGCCGGCATCCGATTTATGCAGGATCTCGGGAGAGACGATCTTCATCACCACCGGGTAGCCAACCTCATTTGCAAGCCTGACAGCTTCTTCTTCAGATCTGGCGAGCCTGGTGGAAGTGACGGGCAGTCCGTAAGCGCTGAAGACCTGCTTGGCTTCGATTTCAGTCAACGAATTGCGTCCGTCCGCGCGAGCCTTTGCGATGACTTCCAGAGATGCCTTGCGGGCTTTTTCATTGGATACGAATTTGGCAACCGCACCATTTGAATGCACTTTGGCGAATTCACGCAGGGTAGCCATGGCACCGACCGCCAGATCGGGCGCGTTGTATGCAGGAATGCCGTTTTCGACCAGCCAGGCAGTGGCAGCATCTGAACGCTCCCCACCGACGAAGGAAATGGTGATGGGTTTTTTCTTTTGGTCAGCTGCATCAACCGCCCTCTTGATGGATTGGGCGATATCCATGGGTACGGTGATAGCGGTTTCACAGTAAAGGACCACCAACCCATCCACCCACTTGTCGGACAAGGCATAGCGTACTGATTCAAAGTACCAATCATTACCCGCCATACCGGTCAGGTCGACCGGATTCTTGGCAGAGCCAAATTCAGGCATGTGTTTCTTCATCTCCGCCTGTAGTTCAGCCGGGGCAAATTTCAGAGGGACGCCGAACTTCTCGGCAGAATCTGTTGCCAGAACGCCCACGCCGCCACCATTGGTCAGAACAAGCAAATTATCGCCTTCCATGGGAGGTTGAAGCGACAGCACCAGGGTGCGGTTAAAGAGATCGTTCAGATCGGTGGCTTGAAGAACACCTGCCTGTTTGAAGGCAGAACCGTAAACCTTTGTGGCGCCAGCAAGCGAACCAGTGTGTGAAGCTGCGGCGGCAGCTCCGTGAGCCGAAACACCTGATTTGAGGGCAATGATGGGTTTCCTGGCCTTCCGCGAGGTTTCAATGAAGCGGCGGCCGTCTTTCAATCCTTCGATATACAGGGAAATGCAGTAGGTGTCCTGATCCTCATCCAGCCATTCAATGAGGTCAGCAAAATCAACGTCAGACATATTGCCGATGGAGATCAGTTTGTCGAACCCAACCTTGCGGGTGTAGGTGGCTGCATCGAGTGCGATCAAAAGGGCACCGCTCTGTGAGATCAATGAGGCTTTGCCAGGGAGGGGCAAACCGGGGGCGAATGAGCCATTGAAATGGTCGGTGTTTGAAAGAGAGCCGACGATGTTCGGACCCAGCACACGTGTACCGTATTTGGCTGCGGTTCTAACCAGCTCTTCCTCAAGGTCTTTGCGTCCAACCTCGCTAAAACCGGAGGTAATGACTATCAGACCCTTGACACCCTTCTTGCCGCATTCTTCCGCAACTTCGATCACAAGTTTAGCCGGCACTGTGATCACCGCCGCATCAATGGGTCCGGGTACAGCGGCAACATCTGGATAGGCTTTCAAGCCCTGGATAACATCATCCTTGGGGTTGATGGGGTAGATCTGGCCAGTGTACTTACCCTCCAGAAGATTGGCAATGACGGAATATCCAATCTTGCCAGGAGTGTTTGAAGCACCTACCACTGCCACACTTTTGGGTCTAAGTAGACCGTTTAACTGATCCTTGTTCACGCTTGCTCCTCCTAGAAAAGTTCATAATGGCTCATTCTCTTTAAGAAAGTAAAATAAGCAAGTGATCTAAACCATTAGGATGGCATGATGACCATCCTAAATGACAATTCTATTTTACGCAATATCGATCAAACAAAAGTACCCAATTGACCAATCATTCATCATGATTGGTAGCGGGCCTTGATCGAGGGAATCAAGTATTCATTGAAGGCCCGGTCTTCGTCATAATCTGGCATCCATCCCCAATCGCGCCTGGCAGCGCCATCATCCACGTCTTCCGGCCAGGTATCAACGATTGCCTGCCTGGCGGAATGTGGCTCGAAGGTGATGATTGCTTTGGGGAAGGCAGCCTTGACCC
>DNOU01000204.1:0-153 GCA_003501835.1 Anaerolineaceae bacterium
CCGATGGCGGCGGTGACCGCAATGACTGTCTCTGGATCGGTCGAATCGATCTCAATATCGATGCTGTCAATATCAGCGAATTTCTTGAACAATACTGCTTTCCCCTCCATCACCGGTTTGCTGGCCAACGCGCCGCGGTGCCCCAGCCCGAGA
>DNOU01000204.1:214-5799 GCA_003501835.1 Anaerolineaceae bacterium
GATCGGTGACATGGATTGACCTTCCAATGGGATTAATTACTGAGCAGGCGGGCGACCTCTTGCGGGGTGCCTTTCCAGGGACCGGGCACTTCCTGTTTCAACGAAGTCACCACCCCCGCCCAATTGCAGGCTTCCTTTGGAGGAAGTGACAAGCGCTTGGCAATATAGGTAGAAAAACAGGTGTCACCTCTGCCGGTTCGCCCCTTGAGAGAGCGCGGCGTGAACGGAGCGGAGTAAAATTGACCGTCGACGGATACAGTGACACCCGAGGATTCGGTCATCACGATCTCATGGGGGCCGAGTGAATGCAATTTTTCAGCGGAGGCATGCAGGTCCGACAATCCGGTGATAAACTCGGCTTCCGCACGATCGACCTTCAAATATGTGATATCGCGCAGACCCTGCTCCATCTCCTCCCAGGGTCTGAAGTCCAATCCATTCGCGACCGGAACGCGGATGAAACCCTGGATATCCAACCCCAGGGGGGCGCGCTGCGCAAGTGCGTGCAACAATTCAAGATCAACCTCACCGGCGAAAAGCGGGGTGACCATGATCACCTTGCAGGAGACATTTGGAATTTGGTCCATCGCGTACCTGCCGCCAAACCCGATCGGCACGCACACCCGCCGTTCCATGTCAGAAGATTGGTAATAGTTGGCAATACCCGATGTGCCTTCAGCCGGTGTGGCAAACACCACCACACCTTCATCGCGCAACTCCTGCAGGCGGTCAAAGTCAGCGGGGTGCAGGCGGGTGACGACCGCGGCGTCGAGCCCCAGGCGTTTCACCACCACGCTGCCATAGTACACGCCGCCTCCCGAGGCGACCTCCTCGACTCCATCCACGATCAACTTATCCCGGGCAAAATTGCCCACCATCAGGATGTCAAAATCAGGCATTACTCTTCTCAGCTTGAAGTACCTGGATGCAGCCTTCAGCAAACCCGACACTCACCTCTTCACCTTCTGGGAAGAGGGTTATGACATTGGGATCGGTTTCCTGACCGGTGATCAACTGACCACCGATCTCAACATCGTATTCAATGACATCTCCCAGGTATACCGCCCGCCTGATCACGCCCTTGTACAACTCACCGCTCTTTTTGATCTTCACCATCTCCGGGCGGACGATAAGAGAAACCTCCGCTCCGGCGGAAAATTTACCCTTCACATTGATTAAACGCAGGGTTTCGCCGTGTGATTTCACAATCATGAAATCTTCACGCTGTTCCACAACAACCGCCGGTAAAAAGTTCGCCCGACCGATGAAATTCGCCACAAAGTGGCTCTGAGGGAAGCGGTACATCTCAACCGGGGTGCCGATCTGCTCGATGATCCCCAGGTTCATCACCACGATGCGGTCCGAGAGGGTCATGGCTTCGATCTGGTCGTGCGTGACATAGACGCTCGTGATGTTTAATTCCTTCTGAATGCGCCGGATTTCGGTGCGCATTTCTTCACGCAATTTCGCATCGAGATTTGAAAGTGGTTCGTCCATCAGTAAAACCTTTGGTTCCATCACCAATGCACGGGCAAGCGCGACCCGCTGCTGCTGCCCGCCTGATAATTGGGTTGGAGCGCGGTGACCGTAACCCTCCAGGTGAACCAGTGATAATACCCTGTCTACTCTCTCCACGATCTCATATTTAGGCAGGCGCTGCACATTCAAGCCGTAAGCGATATTTTCAAAAACCGTGAGGTGTGGGAAGATGGCGTAGCTTTGAAAAACCATTGACATATCCCGTTTATGCGGCGGCAGCGAGTTGATATACTGCCCATCGAGGATGATCTCTCCAGATGTGGGAAATTCGAATCCGGCGATCATGCGCAGGGTGGTCGTCTTGCCACAACCGCTGGGACCCAACAGGGTGACCAATTCGCCTTTTTCAATATCCAGACTCACATTGTGCACAGCGGTGACCTCGCTGACACCTCCCCGGGGAGGAAATATCTTGGTGATGTTCTTGAGCGTCAGATACATTGATCATTACCTCGTAATTGGGATCAAAAGCCCTGGCTCATGTCGACCGAGCCCCGGCCTTTGAAGAGTTTATTCATCATCAGGTTCAAGACAAATATGGCGATCATGACGAAGATGATGATTACCGTTGAATACGCCGCAGCGATGCTCACGCCGCCCTGCTCCCACTCGCTGAGGATGGAGGCAGTCACGATACGCCACTTGGCGCTGACCAGGAAGATGATCGCGGAAAGGCTGGTCATGTGACGGGTAAAACTGAAGATCAAGCCGGCGAAGAGCGCAGGCAGGATAAGCGGAAGGGTGACCTTTCGAAAAGTGTATTGTGCATCAGCGCCAAGAATGTTGGACGCTTCCTCGATGGAAGGGTCGATCTGCTGCAGCGCCGCCACCCCGGAACGCACAGAGGCGGGCAGGCTACGCACGATGAAAGCTGCCATGATAATGTAAGCCCCGCCCACCATGGCGAACGGAACACCCGTGAAACTCAGGGCTGCCGGTACGGTCAACCCCAGGACGCCCAATCCAATGCGCGCTAGCCTGCTAGAAAGGTTCTGCATCAGGATGACCCCGGCGAATGCAAGGACGATGGCGAGCAACGCGTCGGTTGGCTGGAAGATCACCTTCAGGTGATCAGAGAATTGGAAAAGCGCATTGCTCCAGAATCCGCGTTCCAGCGAACGGCTGAAGTTTGCCAGCGGGCGGGCGATTGCGACCGCCCAATTGGTGGACATTACGTACACGCCGATCAGCGCTGCGGTGAGGGCGAATGCTTTTTTCTTTTGCGTGAACAGCACAAGGACAGCGATTACAAGGTAGATACCGCCGAGGTAATAGTACATGGCTGGGGGATGTATCGTCGACAGTAATACGCCAGCCGCGGTACCACCGACCAGGATGATCACCCGCTCGGCAGGCTTTTTGCCGACCACCTGTCCGTAGAACAGGGCAAGTACGGCATACACAACGATCGCGAGCACCAGCGGCGGTTTGTTGAACGCCATAATAAAACCGATACCGAGAATAGTGCCCGGCACAGCACCGCCCAGGTTGGAGGTGAAATCAAGCGCGTCTTTACCGGTGAACTTCTTGCGCACCACCAACCAGGCAATGATCATCCCCAGGATGGCGGCAACCGGTGTCGCCAACACACTGAGGAAGGTGGTATCCAGGATGGCTTCAACACCGCGCGTGACAGTCATGGTCCAGTGTTTCAACGTCGGACTGAAGTCTATCCCCCAGGCTGTGCTGAAGGAGCCATAGATGATGGTGGCATACAGGAGCAGAATAAAAGCAATGATCAGGTAAGTGATAATGTTGATCGTCCAGCGGATAAACGGATCCTTTTCCATGATCTGGTTTCCGGCTGGCTTGCCAGTGACAGAGATGTAGGTGCGGCGATTAACGTAATAACGCTGGACGAGGAAGATCACCAGCGTTGGAATGATCAAGATCAGTGATAGTGCGGAGGCTTTCTGGTAATTGTACTCACCGATGACGGCTAGAAAGATCTGTGAGGAGAGAACTGTTTTGTTACCGGCGATAAACAGCGGGTTTCCCAGATCAGCCAGGGACTCGACGAACAGTAACAGGAAGGAACCTGCGATGCCCGGAATTAAGAGCGGTAGCGTGATGGTTCGAAAAAGATGAAATCTGCCAGCCCCCAGGCTGGAAGCGGCTTCTTCCATGGCGGGGTTCAAACGCTCCAGCATTGCTTTTAGCATCAAATAGGAGACCGAAAAGAACGTGATCGTTTGGACGATGACCAGGCCGTCCAGGCCGTAAATGTCATTGGCGCCGGGAACGTAAGAAATTCCCAAAAGTTTGTTGGTGATCAATCCATTGCGCCCAAATAACAGGATCATCGCCAGCGCCAGGGCAAAAGGGGGTGAAACGGTCGGGACAAGCGCAAGCCAGTGCACGATCTTTTTACCTGGGATATTGCAGCGCACCACGGCATACGCAAAGATGAACCCAACCAGCGTACCAGAAGCCGCGGTGAGCAGACCCATCAGCATGGTATCGGTAAACGCCCTCCGCAGTCCCGGACCGTAATAATCGTCGAAGTAACGGGCGAAATAGGTCAGGTCAAAGCTGCCCTCTTTGGAAATGAAACCGCCTGCGATCGATTTGTAGAGGGGAAAAATGACGAAAACCGCGATAAAAATGCCTGAAAGCAGCAGGCTCATGAATAGAACCGGATCCCTGCCAATTAATGAGAATTCACGGATGCGGCGGATAATACTTGAGGTGGATTTTTCGGGGGTTTCACTCTCTGGCGATCGTGTCTGCATGCGCCTCCGACCAAACACACTGGGCGGCTCGCGCCGCCCAGTGCGAATTTGATGGTGCTTATTGTTTCAGGTTCTCAGCGTTGGCAATTTCGTTGGTGAATTTGTCAACGAAAGCGGTTTTGTTGGTGCCAGCCCAAATGAAGTCGTAATCGATCAGATTGACTTCGAGCAGTTCGGGGTGAGAAAGCTCAACACCGTTGATCGTGGGGGCCTGGTACGCGTGGTACTTGGGTCCCAGCGACTGCCCTTCGGGAGAAATCGCCCAATCAAACCACAGTTTGGCAGCCTGCATGTGCTTAGCGCCTTTGAGGATTCCCATGCCGCCGATTTCGTATCCGGTGCCTTCGGCAGGGAAGGACAACTCAAGCGGGCAGCTGTTGTTTTCGATCTCATTCACGGTGTCGTGCGAGAAGACGATCGCCACTGCAGCTTCGCCCTGGCAGACGAACTTGGCAGGTGCAGCGCCGCTCTTGGTGAACTGCGCGATCTGACCGGCATACTGCTTGATGTATTCCCAGCCGGCATCTTCACCGCGAATCTGCAAGATTGTTGCCAGCGCAGTGTAAGAAGTGCCAGAAGTTGAAGGGTGCGCGACCATGATTTGGCCGGTGAATTCGGGTTTCAACAGGTCATCCCAGGATGTGGGTGCCTTTACATCCGGGTGCTCCGCCAACCAGTTCTTGTTGGTCGCGAAACCAAGCGAGCCAACATACACGCCAACCCATTGATTATCGACATCCTTCATCAGTTCCGGATTGCGGATATTCTTGTAATTGGGTGAATCATAGGCTTCGAGCAAACCCTTTTCCTTGGCAGCCACAAAGCTGTCGATGGGGCCTCCCCACCAAATATCAAATGTGGGGGCATCCTTCTCGGCTTCTACACGGGCCAGGGCTTCACCTGACGACATGCGGACATAGTTGACCGTGATGCCGTACTTGGCTTCGAACTCCTGCTTCATTCCCTGGCACCACTCCTCCTGTGGTGTGCACAAAACATTAAGTTCTGTGTCGGTCACCTCGGTCGGCGCAGCGGTCTGGCACGCGGACAATACTGCCACGGCAATGAACAGAACCGCCATCAACAAACCAACTTTTTTTGCTGACATCTTTTCCTCCTGGGAAATTAATAATTGGATATCCATCGATATCCTTTACAGGGTTATTATTGATCGCTGCCTGTGTGACTATTATGCAATTTTTTTAACACCTTTGTCAAGTTACTAATGCAAAAAAAGAGTGAACAGAACTGTTCACTCTTTTTGTTCGTTTGTCAAAAACACTAATGGTGGCGCGTTTTACGCCTGGATTTTAC
>DNOU01000191.1:0-429 GCA_003501835.1 Anaerolineaceae bacterium
AGGAGGGCAATCTCCAGATCAGTCTGATCTTTTTCCTCCGGATAGCGCTCCACCTGGCATCCTTTGGCGGCTGCCTCCTGCATCTGCTGCGGCGTGACAGAATCCAGGTCGCCGACAAGGAAATTTGGATTCAACCCTAATGCGAGCGCATGGTTCAGTCCACCATCCGCGGCGATCAGCACATCATTCAAATGAATGAATTCACTTACCCATCCGGGTGTGGACATTTCACCATTGGCGAAAACGACTGCCCGTTTTCCAGCCATAAAACAACCCTCCGCCGGGGAGGGTTGTTAAATTCGCTTGGTATCTCCCTCCGCCGGCATTATCCGGATCAGGTTATTCGGGTCGAGGACACGCAGTCCTCCTCTCAGCCCGGTATGCCGGGCTCCCCATTCCTATTCTTTGAATGCAGTATAGAGCCAAGTA
>DNOU01000191.1:456-2713 GCA_003501835.1 Anaerolineaceae bacterium
GCCATTGAAACCGTTGATCCAGGTGGATCACCTTACCTATCAGCACCCGGGAACCGCAAACCAGGTTCCGCCGGCGTTGAATGACATCAGTTTCAAAATCGATGAAGGGGAATTCCTGGCCCTGGTTGGAGCCAATGGTTCAGGCAAAACCACCCTGGCAAGGCACCTCAACGCGCTGCTGATTCCCACCCGCGGAAATGTTCTGGTGGATGGAAATGACACCCATGATCAGCACCTCCACCAGATCATCCGGGCAAATGTGGGCATGGTGTTCCAGCACCCGGAAGATCAAATTATTGCCACCATTGTCGAAGAGGACGTGGCATTCGGCCCTGAAAATCTGAACCACCTGCCCCGCGTTATTCGCGAGGAAGTCGATCAGGCATTGACCATCGTCAACATGAATGAGTACCGACGCCGTCAGCCACACCTGCTTTCCGCCGGCCAGATGCAGCGGGTTGCCCTGGCAGGCGTCCTGGCAATGCAGCCGCGCTGTGTCATCTTCGATGAGACCACCGCCATGCTTGACCCTGCCGGCCGGCGGGACGTGCTCAACCGCATGGCTGACCTCAACCGGATGGGCATGACCATCCTTTTTATCACGCACTTCATGGAGGAGGTCCCCCTGGCAAAGCGCGTTTTACTGCTCGACCAGGGAAAACTGAAATTCGATGGTACTCCCGCGGCCCTGTTTGCCAACACAGAGCTGATCGAAGATTCCGGGCTCGAACGCCCTGCCGCTGTGCGGCTTCTAACCTCTTTTCCTGACCTTTTTCCAGGGATCAAGGACCCCTCGACCGATATCAATGCACTTCTGGAAGCCATCCCGGTTTATACAGGCTCTGCCCGGCCACTCCCGGGGAATACGTTCTCTTCAGATGAAGGCATTTCCAACGAAATCGAAATTCATGACCTGGCTCATGTTTATATGCCAGGCACTCCCCTGGCAACGCAATCCCTGGTAAACGTTTCCATGGAGGTCAGGAAAGGAATTCCGCATGGACTGGTGGGGGCTACCGGGTCAGGCAAATCCACTTTGCTGCAGCACCTGAACGGCCTCTACCTTCCGCAAAAGGGAAGCATGCGGGTGGGTCCTTTTGACTTGAATTCGTCCGATGTGGATGTGAAAGCCCTCAGACAATACGCAGGATTGGTTTTCCAAAATCCAGAGCTTTATTTCTTCGAGCAGTACGTGGGGGATGAAATTGCCTTTGGACCCCGCTCGCATAAAGTACCAGACTTGAGGGAAAACGTCCGCTGGGCGATGAATCTGGTGGGGCTGGACTTTGAGACCTTCAAAGACCGCATCACCAGCACTTTGAGCGGTGGTGAACAGCGCAAAGTTGCCCTGGCATCTACGCTGGCATCCCATCCATCCCTGATCATTCTGGACGAGCCCACCGCCGGACTCGACCCGGGCAGCCGGCAACTGCTTCTGGCCAATCTCAAACAACTGCAGGCTGAAGGCACCCAGGTGATCTTCTCTTCCCACAACATGGCAGACATCGCCGAGATGGTGCAAAACCTGACCATTCTGTCCAGGGGTTCCAGCCTGGTTACCCTGCCCGTTTACGAAGCCTTCACCGCTCGTGAAATGCTGCTGAATGCCGGACTTGAACAGCCCTCTTCCGTTCGCTTTGCCCAGGCACTGCGCTTCCGCGGCTGGCCCATCTCACAAGAAGCAGTGACGCTGAAAGCCGTTTCGGATGAAATCCGTCGCGCCATGGAAGGGGAAAGCCATGAGTGAATTTGAGTTCCTGCCCAGCGCAACCATCGGGCAGTACATTCCCACAGGTTCCATGCTGCACCGCATCGATCCACGCGCCAAGCTGGTCGGCTTTGGCTTGCTCATGCTGGCCATCACTTTCAGCAAATCCCGGATCGGCATCGGGATTGGATTGACAGCAGTGATCGTGGGCATTCTCCTTTCACGCGTTCCACTCAAATATGCTTTACGAGGATTGCTCCCCCCGCTCCCCTTCATGATCTTCATTGCGATTTTACAGTTCTTCTTCTACCCCAATCCGGGCACTTCGACCATTTTCAAACTCGGCCCGGTGGTCCTATCCACGGCGGGCATCCTTTCCGGTTTGCTCATCGTCCTGCGCTTTTTCACCCTTATCCTGGTGATCAGCCTGATGTCCTTCGTCACTTCCACCCTGGAGTTGATTCATGGGCTGCAAAAGTTGCTGGCGCCGCTGAACCGCCTGGGCATTCAGACCATGGACTTTGTGATGGTCATCCAGGTCACATTGAA
>DNOU01000084.1 GCA_003501835.1 Anaerolineaceae bacterium
GGTGTGTTGATGGTGCTTTTATCTGCTTCGCAGAATTATGACCTGGTTTTCAACCAATACGCCCAATCATATGCTCAGGCATCCTGGAACACTTCACAAATTGGGACAGTGGTGAAGGACTACGTCAATTCTGGCGGCAGCGTGGATACTGCCTGGGTGGTGGGGGTGCCGTACTGGGTGGACACGCGTCTGGTGGGAATCAACTCTGGATATCCCACCAAGGATTACGCCATCTGGCCGGATCAATTTGGGCTGACCACTGCGGAGACCCGCTCCAAGTTCTTTATCGTCAAAGCGGATGATATTGCCGACCTCAACACCCTCAAGCAGCTTTACCCCACCGGATTCGAGACGCTATACACCAATCCCTATCCAGGCAAGGATTTTTACGGCTTTTATGTTCCGCCTGTAGGCGGCTGAAGGAGATTTTCCGTTGGTGTGACCCTGGAGATGCACTGGGTCACGGGTGCACGCTTGCGCTGGCGGGTGTGATGTATCGCACCCTTACGAAAGACTTGGGCTCGATTCGTAGGGTCGCCATAATTGGCGACCGGGCAATGAGGCATTGATTTTGCCTGGTGCGAATATCGAGGGAAGTCTATTGCGGGATGAACAGCCCCCAATTCCTTGCCGCCCTCGTGGAAGATTATCTCGTCAGCCTGACGGTATACCGGTATCGATCGCCGCGGTACAGGATTTTGACAAACTCCACGGGTCGGCGGTCCTGAGCGAACAGCACCCGTTCACTCAAGAGCAGGGGTGCACCTTCCTCGATGTGCAGCAAGAAGGCTTCCTCGCGCGTTGCCAGGGTGACCTCCAGCGTTTCGTCCGCTTCAGAGGGGATGATCCTCAATTTTTCCTGTAAAATGGAATAGAGTGAGCCATTGGCTTCCATCTCTTCGAGGGTGATGTCCTGTCCTTCCCTGAGTGCCAGGTAGGAAGTTTGCAGCCCGATGGGCGTGTCGTTCCCCAGCCGGATGCGTTCGATTCGCAGCACGCTGGCACCCGCGGGTAGCTCCAGCTTTTGCAGGATCTTGGGGTTGGGCACCACCCATTCCAGTGACCGGATGATCTGACCCGGGCGGATGCCGCGGCGGATCAGATCCTCGGAGAAGCTGGTCAGTTCGAGCATGGCTTTTTGCAGCTTTTCCGGCGAAACGAAAGTCCCGCGCCCATGCTCGCGGTAGAGGTAACCCTGCCGGACGAGAATGTCTATGGCTTCCCGGATGGTGGTGCGGCTGATGCCGTACAGCGACTCCAGCTGGCGTTCAGATGGGATGGCAGAACGTGGCTGCCATTCACCATTGTCAATTTTCTCGCGCAGCAGGGCAGCCAGCTGGTGATATTTGGGCATTACATCATATGGATCGATGATTCTTGACATTGTATTTCCAAAGTGGTATTATCAAAGTGATCACTGGTCATGTGGTCACTACCAGTTAGATTATCCAACATTTTGATGGTTTCGTCAAGTGGAGATTCACAAGGGATGATCGGCTCTGAAGATGAGATTCATCGAATCGTGGAACAGGTGGTCAAGCGTACCCTGGGAGGAAGCCAGGCGTCCAATGCGTCACCGAAACCTGCTGCGCCTGCGATTCAGCCAGTGACCCCAGAAGCAGCTGTCCCCTCCCCATCTCCCGTCAAGAAAACCGTCGCCATCGGCTCCGACCATGGCGGCGTGGATCTAAAGGAAGCGCTCAAGAAGACCCTTGCCGAATTGGGTTTTGAAGTGATGGATGTCGGCACAAACACCAAAGATGCAGTGGATTATCCAGACTTTGCAGCAGCTGTGGCGCGCCTGGTAGCCAGCGGTAAAGCCTGGCGCGGGGTAATGATTGATGGTGCAGGCATTGGTTCATGCATGGCTGCCAATAAGATCAAAGGTGTGCGCGCTGCGCTGTGCTATGACTATGCCACTGCCGTCAACAGCCGCGAACATAACGATGCCAACGTCCTCACCCTGGGCGCTGGTTTGATTGGGGGGAACCAGGCGAATTTGATTCTCAAGACCTGGCTGGCGACGGAATTTGGCGGCGGCAGGCATGCGGGCAGGGTGAACAAGATCATGGCGCTGGAATCCAGCGATTTGAAGGATGGAAAATAAGATGAGTCCTGATGTCAAAATGATCGAACAACTGGTCGAGACGATCACCCGCGAGGTCCTGCTGGCGATCGCTGAGAAAGAGGAAATGCAGAAAAATGCCGACGGATCTTATTGTGTGGTGGACATTGCCGAAGGGGTGAAAGTGAAAACCTGCTTTGACAATGCCGGGAACGTGGTCAGTGCCGGCGCTGAGCGCCTGACTTCCACCCTGGGCGTGATCCCGGAGGACCTCAACCTGGCGCGGATGATTGACCACACGCTGCTCAAACCGGATGCCACGCAGGATAAAATAGCCCAGTTGTGCTTTGAGGCGCGCAAGTACCACTTTGCATCGGTATGCGTGAACCCCACCCATGTCAAGCTCTGCGCTGACCTGCTCGCCGGTTCTGATGTCAAGGTATGCACGGTCATTGGTTTCCCCCTGGGAGCCACCTCGCCAGAGGTGAAGGTGTTTGAAACCCAGAACGCGCTCAAGAACGGTGCCACCGAGATTGACATGGTGATCAATATTGGTGCGCTGAAATCGGGCGACAACGAACTGGTTGCCCGTGATATCCGCGGCGTTGTCGAAACTTCACACAAAGCCGGCGCGCTGACCAAGGTGATCATCGAAACCGCCCTGCTGACGGACGAGGAAAAAGTGGTCGCCTGCCTGCTTTCCAAGGAAGCCGGTGCAGATTTTGTCAAAACATCCACCGGGTTTTCTGGCGGTGGTGCCACCGTCCACGATGTTGAACTCATGCGCCGTACGGTGGGTCCAACCATGGGTGTCAAAGCCTCAGGCGGTATTCACAATCTGGAAGAAGCTGAAGCCATGGTGGCTGCAGGCGCCACGCGCATCGGAGCCTCTGCAGGTGTGAAAATCATACAGGCTGCGACAGAGTCCTCCCCTGCGCCCGCTCCGGCGTCTGCGTCCAGGGGTTATTAGGATCACCTCTTTTATCGGGATAGGAGTCAAAATGCTCATAGCCAGAGTGATTGGAACCACCGTCTCCACCATCAAGGATGAAAAACTAGCCGGCAGGAAATTGCTGATCGTGCGTCAGACGGATGAGCGGGGTGCGCCGGTGGGCAAACCCTTCGTGGCAATCGACACTGTGGATGCCGGCGTTGGCGACCTGGTGCTGACCGCTGCCGGGTCGAGCGCGCGTCAGACCAACCTCACCCGCGATACCCCCGTGGATGCCGTGATCATGGCGATGATCGATTCTCTGGAAGTGGAAGGCGAAGTGGTTTTTCGGAAGGCATAGGGAATGAGCAATGGCACTCGATAAGGATCTTGCCTCCATCCAGGAAGCCCGCGAATTGGTGAATAACGCCTTTTCCGCCTGGCAGACCTGGTCCAGAGCCAGCCAGGAGCAGGTGGATCGGGTATGCGCCNNTTGGAGCGGCTGAACGCCTGGGTCGTATGGCGCACGAAGAAACGGGCTACGGCGTTCCGGCGCACAAGAAGCTCAAGAACGAATTCGCCGCGCGCAATGTTTGGGAAAGCATCCGGAACATCAAAACCGTGGGCGTCATCGGCAGGGATGATGCCCGTAAGATCATCGAGATCGCCTGGCCGATGGGCGTTGTGGCAGCACTGACGCCCTCCACCAATCCCACCTCTACCGTGATCTTCAAGATACTCATCGCAGTCAAAGCCCGGGATGCCATTGTCATTGCCCCGCATCCTTCAGCCGTTCGCTGCTGCTATGAAACTGCGGTGTTGATGGCACAGGCAGCCGAGGCGAATGGCGCACCCAAAGGCTTGATCAGCTGCATGCAACATGTCAGCCTGCCCGGCACGAATGAGTTGATGACCCACAAAAACACCGCCGTCATCCTGGCAACCGGCGGCACGCCCATGGTGCGGGCGGCTCACTCCACCGGTAAACCGGCCTACGGGGTGGGCCCGGGCAACGTGCCGGTGTACGTGGATCGGTCTGCAGATATTGAAAAGGCAGCCAGGTACATCGTCGCTTCAAAAGCGTTTGATTGCTCAACCATTTGCGCCACCGAACAGGCGGTGGTGGCGGATGCTCCCATCTCATCCCGCCTGGTGCGATTGATGCAGGAGCAGGGTGCCTACTTTACCTCTGAGCGCGAAACAGAATTGCTGCGCAACCTGCTTTTCACTCCTGATGGAGCCACGAACACTGCCACAGTCGGACGCCCCGCAACCACGCTGGCAGCCATGGCAGGTTTTACCGTTCCCCAGGGCACCCGGGTGTTGGTTTGCCGCCTGAACAGGGTGGGGAAGGAAGAGCCGCTCTCGCGGGAAAAGTTGACCACCGTCCTGGGCTGGTACGATGCTGAAGGCTGGGAAAAAGGCTGTGAACGATGCATCGAGCTGATCCAGTTTGGCGGACGGGGGCACAGCCTCATCCTCCACGCCAGGGATGAAAAGGTCATCCTGGCTTTTGGATTGGAAAAGCCGGTATTCCGTATTGCCGTGAACACCATGGGCACACTGGGTGCCATTGGGTTGACGACAGGCGTCATGCCCTCACTTACGCTCGGCGCAGGCGGGGTGGGCGGGTCAATCACCGGTGACAACATTACCACCTATCATTTGTTCAATGTCAAGCGCCTGGCGTACGAATTGTCTGCTCCTCCGGTGGCTGCCCTGGTACCCGGCGAACCGGTCTCTGGACCGGATCCCGCGGAAGTTGAGGCGGTGGTGCGGAGTGTTGTGGAAGAGATCTTAAAAACTCGTTGATACAGATCATGATTCTCGAAAGGATTGAAAAATGGCTTTGGATACTGCACTGATCGCGTTGGGAATGGTGGAAACCAAGGGACTTGTGGGAGCCATCGAAGCTGCCGATGCCATGGTAAAGGCGGCAAATGTGGTTCTCATCGGTTCCGAATATGTGGGCGGTGGATTTGTGACCGTGATGGTGCGCGGCGATGTGGGCGCAGTCAAAGCAGCCACCGATGCAGGGGCTGCCGCTGCGAAGCGTGTTGGCGAACTGGTCTCGGTCCATGTCATCCCACGACCTCACCAGGATGTTGAGATGATCCTGCCCCAGAATTCGAAGGGCAGCATCAGTGGACGCACAGCTGAGTCAAAGAAATAGCCGGTAGTCCTCGATGGTGGATGGAGTGAGTGAAGCCTTTCACATCACCGATCCTGCCGCTTATCTCATCAAAGCCGAATCGCTCATCCTGCCCATGGGAAGCAATGGGCACCCCCGGNNGTGATTGCCGGGGAGTATGCCTTTGCCCAGATTGTGCGCGACGGCTTGGTGGTGGATTACATCGGTGCGGTGGACCTGCTGCGGGAGATGAAGCAGCATGTGGAGGCTCGCATTGGTCGCGAACTGACGCATGCCGCCAGCGGGTTTCCACCCGGAGTTCCCCGTGCTGAGGTCAGAGCCACGGCAAACGTGGTGGAAGCGGTCGGGATGCGCTGCGAAACGCTGATCGACGAGCCGAGCGCCGCCAACCGCGTACTGGGTTTGAGGGACGGCGTTATTGTGGATGTGGGAGGCGGAACCACCGGCATCGCGGTGCTGCAGGATGGCAGGGTGATCTACACTGCCGATGAAGCCACGGGCGGAACGCATTTCTCCCTGGTCATCGCCGGAGCCCTGGGCATCCCGTTGGAAGAGGCAGAAGCATTGAAGAAAGATCCTGCCCGGCAGCAACACCTGTTTCCCATTGTCAGGCCGGTGATGGAAAAAGTGGGTACGATCGTGAAACGGCATTTATCAGGGATGGCAGTGGATTCCATTACGCTCGTTGGCGGAACAACCTTGTTTCCAGGTATGGCGGGGGTGGTAGGGGAGGTGACGGGGATTCCCACCCGGATGCCGGAACGCCCGTTGTTTGTCACACCTCTGGGGATTGCCCTTTCAGATACACAGGAATTGTAAGGAGGTCCGATGGCTGAACAATTTTCATTACGCGCGTACACCTTTCTCGACCGCATGCAGGCGCAATATGCTGCCTTTGTCGGTACCATCACCCAGGGGGACCTGCCTGTTGAGGGCATGGCATCGCTGTATGTCGAAATGGCTCCGGGAAACGAGGTCTTCCGCGTGGTGGATATCGCGGTCAAGGCAACTGAGTCAAAACCAGGTGCACAAATCGTTGAACGTGAGTTTGGCATGTTCGAGGTGCACTCTCTGAATCAGGCAGCGGTGCTCGAAGCGGGGCAGGTGGTGCTTGACCGGCTGGGTCTGCGTGTTGAAGACCGCATCAAACCTGAGGTGGTCTCTACGCAGGTGATCACGCGGGTGGATCCATACCAGGCACAATTGCTCAACCGTTTCAGACGGGGCAGTATGCTTGTGCCCGGCGAGACCCTGCTGGTGCTGGAATGCGCCCCGGCGGCGTACATCAATTACGCCTGCAATGAAGCCGAAAAGAATGCCAGCATCAAGATCGTCCACGTCTCGTCCGTGGGACGGTTTGGAAGAATGTGGCTCTCAGGCAGTGAGGCGGAGATCATCACCGCCAGGAATGCCGCAACCCAGGCCCTTGAAGCGCTTGAAGGCGTGAAAGGCTGAAGCACACCTTGCTGACTCATGCAGCCGGCTGAAAGAAAAGGTGAAGAATGGCAAAACAATTTCTCACAGAAAGAGATATCGAAGAGATGGCACGCCGCGGGGAAATGACCCTGCAGGTCAGTGACGCAGTGGTGTTGACAGACCTGGCATACGAGAAGGCAGAAAAGCTGGGGGTGAAGCTGCTCCAACCCAATGAACAACCTCCGGCAGCGCCAGTTCGTCCGTATATTGCCACAGAAAACCCTGTGATGATGAGCAAGTCCAAACCATGCTGTCAGGATGCTGTGGTGCATGCAGATGATGCATTAAGACAGCGTATTCGTGACTCGGTTAAAGCCAAACTCGGCAATCAGATCGATCCCGCATTGCTCGAGACCATCATCACCCGGGTGCTGAATAACGTGGGAGTGAAATAATCATGCTGCTGGGCAGGGTCAAAGGCACAGCGGTCTGCACCATTAAATACCCGGGTATTGAGGGGTTGAAACTGCTTGTGGTGCAGCCCCTTGACAGGCATTTGCAGCCTGTGGGTACGTTGCAGGTGGCAGTGGATGTGGTGCAGGCAGGCTTCGACGACCTGTGTGTTATGGTTCGATCGCGCGAAGCTTCCCTGGCTTTGCCGGAGATCAAGTTTGTGCCTGTCGATCTTGCGCTGGTGGGCATTGTTGATGAACTTGAAGTGCGACCAGACGGCGAATATGACTTAACGCTCAAGGCAGGAAGAACGGCTTTTTCATAGGATGCCATGATCCTCGCAAAGGTAGTCGGTACAGTGGTGACCACCATCAGCCATCCTCATTACAAGGGCAGGCGGCTTTTGGTTGTCTGTCCGCTTGTGATGGAGGGGGAGAGCCAGGAGGAAGACTTTCTCGCCCTCGACAATACCCATGCCGGGATTGGCGATACGGTGCTGATCAACCGCGAAGGGAACGGTGCCCGGCAGGCACTCAAGAACCCGGACGCTGCGGTCATCTCTGTGAT
>DNOU01000050.1 GCA_003501835.1 Anaerolineaceae bacterium
CTTCCCATACTTGAAAGGATCTTTTCAGAAACCCTGGCACCGATCGGACCGATTCACTCCGTTTTGGATATTGCCTGCGGGCTGAATCCGATGAGCATCCCCTGGATGTCTCTTGAGCGTGATTTCTCGTACCAGGCAGTGGATATTTACGTGGATTTGATCGAATTTCTGAACCTCTATTTCAAGCATTTCGCCATTAATGGAAAAGCTGGAGTGGCGGATGTACTGCAAAGTTCACCGTCGCACCCTGTCCAGGTGGCTTTGATCATGAAGACCATCCCCTGCCTGGAGCAGCTTGACAAGCAGGCAGGAGGAAAGCTGCTGGATGCCATTCAGGCTGAGATCATGCTGGTGAGCTTTCCAGCTCGCAGTCTGGGCGGCAGGTCAAAGGGCATGGTTCAGAATTACGAAGCTCATTTTCATGAACTCATCCGTGGAAAACCCTGGAAGATCGACCGCTTTGAGTTTCCGGGTGAGCTGGTGTTTCGGGTGCAGACATCATGACCAAAGCCATCACGGGAAGTGACATCGATGCAGAGAGTCTGACCCGTGAAATTCTTTCCTCGGGTAAGTATCGCAATCTGGGCATTCCCGGGGCAACCGTGCTGGACCTGATCAACCAGGCTGCCTTGCAGACCGACGATTTGAAGACGGTCAGGAAACTGGTAAAACAGAAGATGCACAACCTGGTAGCCCCATACCTGGGTGATGCCGATTACCTCCAGGCTCAGAATTCGCTGAACATTGCATATGGAACGAACTCTCCCCAGGAGGTGCGTAAAGTCTGCCTGCAGATTCTTGCCAGTCATGCATCCACCCGCGAGCGCATTCCCATCCTTTCAGAATTCTATTCTGCGATCTTTGAAGAAACCGGCAATCCACAATCGATTTTGGATCTGGCCTGCGGGCTGAATCCCTTTTCCATTCCCTGGATGCCTGCCTCAAGGGAAATCCGGTATCACGCCTATGACATTATTGAACCCCGCATTCGCCTGATCAATCACTTCTTGCACCTGAACGGTATGCCTCAGCTGGCAGAAACACGCGATATTCTGGTGCAACCCCCAACGGTCAAAGCAGATGTGGCATTTTTCTTTAAGGAAGCGCACCGCTTCGAACAACGGCAGAAAGGCTCCACTGGCACATTCCTGCAAAGCATCCAATCGAAGGTCATTCTGGTCAGCCTGCCCACAATCAATCTTGCGGGAAGCCATTCCAAACTCGATCAGCACCGGCGCCTGGTGTACGATTCCATCGGGAACTTCCCATGGTCGGTGAAAGAGATATTATTTGAGAATGAGATCGTGTTTTGCATCCGGAAGGGCGAATGAAACGCAAGAAGAAAACTACGGTAGCTGAAACAACTCCTGCCGAATGGGAGAAAACTTCCCTGCAGCGCTTCCAACCCTTGCTCAGCGCCGATGAATTTGAATTGCTGACCAACGAACTGCAGCACCCGCTTCAGCCCAGTTTCCGCATCAATCCACTGAAAATGAAACCGGAGGGTGTGCTCCAACTGGCAAAGCGTTATCACTGGATGCTTGCCCCGATTCCTTTTTGCCCAACCGGATATCGATTGAAGGAAGCCTCTGCATCGGTTTCGCTCAGCCAAACGTTGGAACACCGTATGGGACAGTATTACATCCAGGAGGCGGCTTCCATGATTCCGGTGGAGCTTTTTCATCTGGATGCAGACCTGCCTGGTCTTTTTCTGGACCTGGCAGCCTCTCCCGGTGGAAAGACGACCCACCTGGTATCACGCGGCGGTGACCGCAGCCTGGTGATCGCCAACGACTCTTCCGCAGGCCGTATCCCGGCTCTGCAGATCGTCCTTCAAAACTGGGGCGCGGTAAACCAGATGATCACTCAATTTCCGGGTGAGAAATATGGCATGTGGTTTCCGGAAGCGTTTGACCGTGTCTTGATCGATGCCCCGTGCAGCATGCAGGGGCTGCGCACCACCGAATCTCATGAGACCCGCCCGGTAACGGACAGGGAAATCCTTGCGTTATCCAAACGGCAGGTTTCTCTATTGACCAGCGCGCTGCAGGCAGTCAAGGTGGGGGGAGAGGTTGTCTATTCCACTTGCACGCTGGTACCTGAGGAGGACGAAGCGGTCATCGATCAAATCCTTGACCGTTTCGGTGATCAGGTGGAAGTCCTGCAAACCGGCATTTCTGCCCCTGGATTGCTTTCTGACGGCAATTTTGATTACCACCCTGAAGTGGAACGGTCGCTGCGCCTGTGGCCGAACAGGTTGCACACTGCAGGCTTTTTCGCCTGCCTGTTGAGAAAGACATCGTCGTTTGACCTTCCCACACAGCCGCCTCCATCACGACCTTTGGAGAGGACCGGTTTTTCCAGACTTTCTCAAACCGGGCAAAGCCGGCTGGCACATGTGCTGCTCAAGGATTACGGGTTTGACCTCGCCGCCCTCATGGAAGAGCTGGATCTGGTCCTCGTGAGCTACCGCGACCGGCGATTTGCCTTCCCCCGCAGGATGTTGAGCCAGTTTGCAGATTTACCGGTGCAATCAGCCGGATTACCCATCGGCGATGAATCCCCTGATGGTTTCATTCCTGCCCATGCCTGGATTTCCCGCTTCTTTGACCTGTTCACCGAAGGAAGAGTTGTGGTTCCCGAAGAAGCAGTGTCCGGTTGGCTGAATTTTGAGGATCTGCCTTTCGAGGGGGATACATCCAGCTTACCCGCCGTGGTGATCATGACCGATCCTGCAGGCAGATACCTGGGCCGGGGAAAACTCACCGGTCACCGCATCCGCAATCTATTACCGCGCCACTCACGCTAAATTCAACTCATTTCACCCATTTCATACATTATGATCGATGCTGCAGCGATGGCGGCGGTTTCCATGCGCAGAATCCGCGGTCCCAGGGTCACAGACTGGTATCCTGCTTTCTTGATGACCGATATTTCATCCTCTGAGAAGCCGCCTTCAGGTCCTACCAGCAGAAAGATCCTGGTTGTATCCGGCTTCTTCTCGAGCGCCTGTTTCAAACTCAATTGATGTTCCTGCTCATTAAGGACCAGGCTTAATGCGCCTGCCTCAGCGGTCAATGCATTCTTGAGTTGGTCAGGGGGAAGCAACGCGGGAATCCGTCCCCGTTCGCATTGTTCTGCTGCCTCCTTGAGGATCCTCTTCCAGCGGTCAAATTTGTTTGATATTTCATCCAGGCTGTGCACCAGGGTCCGTGATGTCAGCACCGGCATGAATTCGACCACCCCCAGCTCGGTTCCTTTTTGCAGGATCCATTCGAATTTCTCACGCTGAGTGAGGCAAATCTGCAGGGTCAGGTGATGTTCAGGCTCGTTGCCTGCAGCGGAGGAGCGCAAAATTCTTCCGGTGACCATTTTCGAGGTCACAGATTCCAGTTCGACCTCAAACAAATGACCAGTGTCATCGAGAGTGATGACCTTACCCCCTGGTTTCAAGCGTAAAACCCGGGAGATCTGGGTTGAAATATCTTTCGGAAAGAGAACGCTTTCCCCGGTGAAGGCTGATGGTGGCAGGAAGAAGTGATTCAAATTCACCGACCTCATGGTTGATAATTCAGATTATACTTGGGTCGAACCGGGAATGAGAGATATGG
>DNOU01000166.1 GCA_003501835.1 Anaerolineaceae bacterium
TCAGGCTCAGGGATCCAGATCTCGTGGATGATCTCACCCGGTCCAAGCACTGTGGTGCCATTTTTAGCGGTGGTAAAGAACTCCCTGGCAGGTATCACCCGCAGGTTGGTCTTGATCTCGGCATCCAACGCGATGAGCACTCCGGCCAGGTCTGATGCATTGACCGCCACGCAGCCGCAATTGGCGCAGCGCTGGGCTTCGCGGTTGACTTCATCAATCCCGCGGGTGGTGATATCCTCACTGTGCAGGGTGCGCTGCTCAAAGGGCGCACGGGGTGACCGCATTCCCTGGCTGGTGCTCAGCGCTGAGGGATTAATCAGGAGGCTCCTGTGGTCGGAATTTCTGTCACCCTCACCGGATCGCTCATTGAGGTAAGCCTCAATTTCATTTGCCGCCCGGGTGCCTTCCGCCATGGCCTGCACCACCACCGCCGATCCGCCGGTCACATCACCGCCTGCAAATACTCCCGGTACGTTGGTCCTGGTGGAATGTTTGGCTGCAGCAATTAAACCCCGTTCGGTGTGCAGCTCCTGCGAGGCATACGAAAGATCAGCGGCCTGTCCAATGGCTACCAGCACCTGGTCGACTTCCACGATTTTGGTCTCCGCGGTATCAAACACGGGAGCAAAACGGCCGTCTTCATCAAATACCGAGGTACAGCGCACCAGTTCCATACCCGTCAGACGGTCATTCTGTTCCAACACCCGCTGAGGTCCCCAGGAGGGCAGGATTTCGATGGCTTCCTCGTCCGCCTGTTCCAGGTCTTCAGGGATGGCAGGCATGATATCGCGGCTTTCCAGGCAGGCCATCGTCACGTGCTCGGCACCTGAGCGCCGGGCGCTGATGGCCACATCCACCGCCACACTTCCACCGCCGATCACCAGCACCCTTTTGCCAACCGGTTTGGCACTGCCGGTCTGGGTCTGGATCAGGAATTCGAGCCCGGAATCGAGCAATTCGGCGTTTTCAAGGCGCAGCTTTTTTCCCTGCCACAAACCGGTGGCCAGGAAGAGGCTGTCATGCGTGGACCGCAGATCCTCGAGCGTAAATCCCACGCTGCCGATGGTCACCTGCTGCTTAAAGACGATGCCCATGGCTTCAAGGGCACGCACTTGAAGTTGAACCACCTGCTTGGGCAGGCGGTAAGCGGGAATGCTGTAGGTGAGCATCCCTCCAGCCTGCGGCATGCGGTCATAAAGGGTCACCTGATGACCCTGCCTGCGCAGGAAGCAGGCAGCAGTCAGCCCGGCAGGACCGGCCCCCACGACTGCGACACGTTTTCCAGTTTCATGCTCTGGTGCGGAGTAAAACAGGTCGGGGTGCTCCAGGGCATGGTCTCCCAGTGCCCGTTCCACAGCGCGAATGGAGACGGCTTCATCAAAGTCGTTGCGGTTGCACTCCTCCTCGCAATAATGCGAGCATACCCGTCCGGTGATGGCTGCCAACGGGTTGGTCCGCAGCAGGATTTTGGTGGCTTCGTCTATATTGCCTTCGCGGAGTTTTTCCATGTAGGCGGGAATGCCGTTGTGGATGGGGCAGCCTCGTTCACAGGGGGCTGAACTGACGTTCATTCCGCCAAAAATGGAGTGGTAGCGGTTTTCGGCAAACAGGGCATCGCACCAGCGGCCACCTTTGCGTAGACAATCGAAGGTATTGCCGGGATTTCGGTAATACCAGCAGCGGGGTTCCTGGCAAAGATTTCCGCCAAGGGTGGCAACATTGCGGATCTGGGGCGAAGCGACACTGGCAGCCGCCTGCGCCAGGAGGCGGTATTTCTGTTTGATCTCGGGGTGTTTGGCGATGGCAGCGAGCGTAGCGGTGGCACCAATGCGCAGACCGTTTGATTCCACGGAGATCGCACTTGAGCCTTTTAGGGTCTTGAGTCCAATGAGCACCTGCGGAGGTTCCGCATGAATTTCGTCCTTGAGCGTGCCCATCAGGTCGGTACCGCCGGCGATCAATGCCGACTGACCCTCATGCTCCTTGAGGAGATCTTCAGCGTCATACAGACTTTGCACCGGGATATATTTGCTCTCTTGAATGGTCATCGCGGCACCTCAAATCCTTCCCAGTGCGTGCAGCACTTTTTCAGGCGTGATGGGGATTTCATTGACGCGTTTGCCGATGGCGTTGTAAATGGCATTGGCCACCGCCCGCGGCGTGCAGGTGAGTGTCCCTTCCCCAATGCCGCAGGCGCCGTACTCACCGGCTCCTTTCCATACCTCCAGGAGCACGGGATCGATCTCTGGCATGTCCAGGATGGTGGGCATCTTGTAATCGACGAGGTTGAAGTTGAGCGGTACGCCGTGTACCGGGTCGTAGACGATCTCTTCGGTGAGAGCTTCGCCCAATGCCATCACCTGCCCGCCGATCTGCTGCGCTTCGGCGCCGGAGGCATACATCACCGTGCCGCAATCGTTGACGATCACCAGTTTGAGCACCTGTGTGCGTCCGGTCGAGGTATCCACTTCCACTTCCGCGAAGCTGGCGATATAGGGCACCCCGGTACGCTGGGTGTTCGGTTTTCGGCTCACCATCACCGAGATTGGCACCAGGTCGCCTTTCATCAAAAGATCGCGCACGCTGATCTCTTTTTCCAACCCACGGATGGTGCCGTGGTCAATCTCGATGGATCCGACGTCCACTTCCAGGAAGGCTGCAGCGATATCCAGAATTTTCTGCTTCAATTCTGCAGCAGCCACCACCATCACCTCAGACTGGAGGAAGGACACCGCGCTGTCGGTCTGTACGCAGTCGCGCATGCCGCGAGCGGTATCGATGGTGGAGACCCAGGTGATCTCCTGAGGGGTAATGCCCAGAAACCCCAGTGCTTCAGCACAGCCCAGCACATTGCAGGTGTTTGAGCCGGTTCCCGTTTCCACGGTGGGGGCATCCAGCGTAATGGTGCAATCGGGGTGCAGGGTGATGCGCGCCTGCACCTGTCCGCGGCGCTCCTCCTGCCATTCAGCGTGCCATCCGGGGTGCAGCGAGAACCCCACCCCGCGTTTTTTGACCCCGTCAAAGATCTCGCCTTCACCAGCTGCGTGACGTTTTTCCGCCCAGCCGATATGCTGCGCTCCGCTTGAGAGCACTGATTTAAGGCTTTCATCAGGGCAGCTGCCCCAGGCATGCCCGAAATTCTGGATTGCCAGGTCGATGGGGTCCATCCCCAGCTTTTCCGCCAGGGCATCCACCACGCCGCCGAAAATAAAATTAAATTGCGAATTTCCCACCCCGCGCATCATGCAGCCGGGAATGTGATTGGTATACACGGCGTAGGACTCCATCTTCAAATTGGGGATGGGAGCCAGGGCTGCCTCCGCGATTTCTGCCGGAGCAAATTTGAGCGCAAAGACAGAGTGGTCGGCATGAGCTCCGATATCTCCAATGGACTTGAAATGCATGGCGGTGATGGTTCCATCGGATTTGGCAGCAGCTTTGCATTGATACAGCGCAGGCTGGCGGGTATCGTGGAAACTGTCATGCCGGTTATGTTTGAACTTCACCGGGCGCCCCGCTTTCCTTGCCAGCAATGCAGTGAAAATGAAGAATGGCTGATCACCTGTGTCGGCGCGACCGAATTGACCGCCCACGTACTTGCTGATCACGCGCACCTGGTGCAAAGGGATTTCCAGCATCTGGCTGACGTGCATGCGGGTCTGGTCAGTGGCATAGGAATTGGAGACGATGGTCAACTGACCGTCTTCCCACTGCGCCATGCAGCACCACGGATCCAATGATCCTTGCGTGGGATTGTGGTGGCTGGTCTTCATATCGATCACTGCGTCCGCCCCGGTAAAAGCCTGTTCCACATCCCCCTTGATGAGGAAGACGTCAGGTCCGCCGACAGGGTCGGGTGGGAGAATGTTGTTGGCTGTGATATTCGGATGAATCGTCGGTGCGCCGGGTTGGAACGCGGTGAGCGGGTCAAGTACAAATGGAAGCTGCTCCCATTCCACCTCCACCAGTTTGATTGCCTGACTGGCTATTTCTTCGGTTTCCGCAGCGATTGCCACGCCCACCTCGTCACCTGCCCAGACGGCATAATCGCCCAAAATGCGCCGGTCGCGGAATTTGCGCCACATCATGCCTTCGTAGCTGACGGTGTCCACCGCGTCCGTCCAACCGGCATTGGTGGGCTTCAAACGAACCACTTCAGGATCCTGATAAGTGAGAATGGCTTTGACGCCGGGGAGCGCGGCGGCATTGCGTGTATCCATGCTCCGGATGCGCGCCCGCGGGTAGGGGCTGCGCAGCACACTGGCATGGAGCAACCCGGGATAATTTCGCTCATTGATGATGTCGTCGGCATAGGGGGCACGTCCCCTGGCTTTTTCCAGCCCGTCGATGCGCGGTTGGTATCCTCCGATAAATTTACGGGGAGTACGAGGTTTGTAGGGGATCGTCATGAGACACCTCCCGCAGCCGAGATCTTTTCGGCGGCGTGCAGCACCGCCTGGGTGATGC
>DNOU01000231.1:0-1639 GCA_003501835.1 Anaerolineaceae bacterium
GGCGTGATCATCCTGGCGGGCATTCTTGAAGAACAGGCGCAAGGTGTGAAAGCCTCTGCCGAAGCTCACGGATTGAAGTTCGTGGAGCAGCGTCAAAGCGGTGATTGGGTGGCTCTGGTGTGTCGGAAAGAAAAGTATCAGTAGGGTGCGTTCGATTTTGAACGCATCTTTTTCTTATGGAGGGGCAGGTCCGGCACTTGGTATGGGGAGGGTCCTGGACCCTCCCCTACAAGAACAAAAAAATCCACAGATGCATTGACAGGCAGTATTGAGGTGTAGGGTGCGTTCGATTTTGAACGCATCTTTTTCTTATGGATGGGCAGGATCGGCACTTGGTATGGGGAGGGTCTTGGAGACCCTCTCCCACATGATAAATTACTGGCAGGCGGAGGCGAGCAGAGCGGCGGAGTCAGCCCCCGCAGCGGCTAGCTTCGATGTGATGCTCTTGATCCCCAGCGGTTGGAAGGGCGGCATCCCCTGGATGCCAGGCTGTGACAGATGCAAGGTATAACAAACCGAGGCGGTTTGCAGCGTTCCGTCATTGAGGGTGGTCTTTACCACTGCCGGCACCGTAAAATAGATCTGCCCTGCGCCGGCATCCGGAGTGAAAGTACCGAACTGTGCATCCACCGAAGCGGTATTGGCATACTGTGCTGCAAAGACAGCGTAAGTTGAAGGCGTTTCCTGGAAGTACGAGTACGCCCGGACGTATTGCTGGCTGTTGATGGCGTTCAGCAAGGATTTGATCACGGTTACAGGGTCGGAACGGTTGTCGATGTAGTTGGCGCTGCTGAGGTCATCAAGTTTTTCCACTTCGGCAACGGCTGTATTGGCTCCCACAGGCATGTTCAGAGATTGGCAAATGGTTGAAAGCGCATCCGCCTCGGAGGTACCGGTGGATATTGCCTGTGCGCCGCGCTGCTCAATATGCATGGGATTGATGGGGGGTGCTCCGTAATTTCCAGGCTGGGAAAGTCGAAGCACGTAACAGGCAGCGAACTTTTGCAATGTGCCGTTGGTCTGGGTGCTGCTCAGGATCATCGGAACGGAGTAGTAAATGCTGCCCGCTGCGCCCTCAGTGGTGATCCCTCCGAAGGAGACGGAGACTGATTTTGTATCGCTGTACCCCTGGCTGAATTGTTCAAGACTTCCCAGATCGGATACTTCAGCGGAATATGAATACGCCCGCAAATATTCCTGGCGATTGATGGCATTGAAGTATGAAAGCATCAGCGCGGCTGGAGTACTGCGGTCATCCAGGTAGTTGGAACTGGAGATGTCTGGCAGCACGGTTGCGGGTTGGACCGTCCGGGTAGCGGCAGCCGTGGGGCTGACTACCGTAGGAAGTTGCACCGGGGTGGAGGTGACCAGCGGAGGCAGTGTGGGAAGCGGACTGGTGGGGCTGGCGGCAGGCGCCGCTGTTGGAGTGCCGGTACAGGCAGAAAGCAGGAAGACCAGCACCAGTATCAGGCTCAGAGAGATACTCTTGGTCATGGATGGTTCCTTTTTGAATTCCAATCTGAACAGTTGTTCAAAGTAAAACTGAACAATTCTGTCAAAAACAAATCCCAGTATACGCCTGAATAATGAGGAATACGTGAGCAGAATTGGGAAGTGTTGAAAATCAACAGGTCCCGGG
>DNOU01000231.1:1690-6997 GCA_003501835.1 Anaerolineaceae bacterium
ACCAGGATGGGAACCTTGTGTTCCATGCACATGGTGATGGCAGTGCTGTCCATCACCTCAAGCCGGCGGTTGATGGTATCCATATAGGTCAGCGAATCGAATTTGATTGCACCAAGGTTCTTCGCCGGGTCTGAATCATAGACCCCGTCCACTTTGGTGGCTTTGATGAGCACATCGGCTCCGATCTCCATGGCGCGCAATGCTGCCGCTGTATCTGTGGAGAAGTAGGGGTTACCCGTACCACCGCCAAAGATCACCACCCTGCCTTTTTCCAGGTGGCGGATGGCGCGCCTGCGAATATAGGGTTCCGCCACGGTCTTCATCTCGATGGAGGTCATCACCCGGGTTATCACATCCTGGTGTTCAAGTGCATCCATCAGTGCCAGGGAATTCATCACCGTACCAAGCATGCCCATGTAATCCGCGGTCGCAGAATCCATTCCCATTTCCTGACCAGTGCGTCCGCGCCAGAGGTTTCCGGCACCGATGACGATCCCCACATCCACACCCAGCTCACGGACTTCCTTGACCCTGCGGGCAATATCCCGCGCCTGTGCAGCATCAATTCCGATGCCTGAAGGTCCTGCGAGCGATTCGCCGCCCAGCTTCAGCATGATCCGGTGGTATTTTAGCTCCTGCATGGCTCCTCCTGTAGGCTTAAGAAAAGACCAACCTTGAGGTTGGTCTCTTGAATACTATTCCTCTGCCAGTTCAGAGGTGGTTTCACCCAACCCCCAGCGGGCGAAGCGGCGTACCACGATGTTTTCACCGAGTGCTGCCACTTTTTCGTTGATGAGCTGCTGGATGGTGACGGACTCATCGCGGATGTACACCTGGTTCAGCAGGACGACCTCGTCCTTGAACTTCTTGATCGCACCTTCCACGATCTTGGGGATGATGGCTTCCTTCTTGCCTTCTTCCATCGCCTTGGCGGTGGCAATCTTGGCCTCGTGCTCGAGCACTTCGGCGGGAATATCAGCTTCAGAAATGTAAATGGGGCTGGCTGCGGCGATCTGCAGCGCGATTTCATGTGCCAGAGTGCGGAAAGCCTCAGAGCGGCCTACAAAATCGGTTTCGCAGTTGACTTCCACCATCACACCAACGCGCCCGTTTCCGTGATTGTAAAGTTCGACAACTCCTTCAGAGGCATTGCGGGTGGAGCGTTTGGCTGCGGTGGCCAGACCTTTTTCACGCAGGTAGTCGAGAGCGGCTTTCATGTCGCCATCCGCCTGCTCCAATGCCTTGCGGCAATCCAGGATGCCCGCACCGGTGGCTTCGCGCAGTGTTTTGATCATTTCGGTTGTAATCGGTATCGACATTTCTATCCCTATCTTCGTCAGTCTATTCTTACAGCTGATCGCTGCCGTGCGGCAGGATGTGCCGGGTTTGATTCAATTTTACTCTTCTTCTGTCTCTTCGGCTTTGTTGCCCATCTTGGCGAGGGTGGATTCGCCCAGCAGATCCTTGTCCTCAAGCTCGCTTTCCTCTTCCATGCGGGGACGTGCGGCAGCAGCGGGACGGACCTCAGTGGTACCGGCTGCGGAAGCCTCAGCAGCCTGGTCTTCTTCTTTGATCATCGTTTTGCCTTCGATGACTGCGTCAGCAATCTTGCCGACCAGCAGTTTGATGGCTCGAATGGCATCATCATTTGAAGGAATGACATAGTCCACACCGCGGGGATCGCAGTTGGTGTCGACCAGTGCCACAACGGGGATGCCCTTGACGTTGGCTTCATGCACGGCGGTGTGCTCGCGCACCACATCCACAATGAAGACCAGGTCGGGGGTGGTTTTCATGGAGCGCACACCGGCAAGGCGGCTCTCGAGGCGGACGATCTCGCGTTCGATCAGCAATCCTTCCTTTTTGGTGAGCCGGTGAATTTCACCCGTGTCGCGCAGTTTTTCCAGCCGTTCCAGTTCCTGGATGCGATTGAACATGGTGGTCCAATTGGTGATCATGCCGCCCAGCCAGCGCTCGGTGACATATGGCATACCGCAGCGGATTGCCTCTTCAGAGATGGTTTCCTGCGCCTGGCGCTTGGTTCCCACGAAGAGGACGGTGCCGCCCCTGGCTGCGGTGTCGCGGACCAGGTTGTATGCAGTGGTAAGCAGTTTGACGGTTTGCTGAAGGTCGATGATATGGATCCCGTTGCGCTCCGTGAAAATATAAGGCCGCATGAGGGGATTCCATTTGTTGGTGCGGTGTCCAAAATGGACCCCGCTTTCCAACAGGGCTTTCATTGAAATGATAGAAGCCATGTTGCAGTTACTCCTTTGCGTTATTTCTCGCGTCCCCATCCACTCCTTCTCTCACCGTTTTCGGCACGCAGGAAGGATCAGGAGACGTTGGGATTAAGTACTTACCGTTTGACCGGTAGCCTGCCAAGTATATCATATCTGACGCATCTTTGCGGTTTGATTTTACGCGCGGCGCGGCGGTGGTTTGTTAAGGGCATGGGCGGGCATCACCACTGGCGGAATGATCAAAGTATAATGGTACCATCTCAAATTCAGGTGGATTTCATGCATTTCTTGTTGACAAACGATGATGGCGTTTATGCTCCAGGCTTGCTGGCGCTGGCGCAGGAGTTTCGCAAGGCGGGCGAGGTGAGTATCCTGGCACCTGATCATAACTGGTCTGCTTCAGGGCACGTGAAGACCTTGAGCCGGCCGCTGAGGGTAAAACCATTCACCCTGGCTGATGGAACCACCGCGCTCAGTTCCGACGGCGCCCCATCCGACTGTGTTGCCCTGGCGCTGTTGGGTGTGATCGAAAAGCCTGTGGATATGGTGATATCCGGCATCAACCCCAACGCCAATATTGGGCACGATGTCACCTATTCGGGAACGGTTACCGCTGCCATGGAAGCTGCCATTGCCGGTGTGCCCGCGATCGCGGTCTCGCTGGATGCCCCGGAATTCAACAATGGCCTACTGGATTTTTCCGCTGCTGCCGCTGCTGCCTGGCGGGTGGCTGAAAAACTGGTTGAAAATCCACTCCCTGACCATGCTTTTCTCAATNNAGGCAGGGACAGCGAATTTATCGCGATGAGCTGGTCAGGCGCGAGGATCCCAAAGGGCGACCCTACTACTGGATTGGCGGCGAAGCCCCGACAGGGATCGATGAGAGCGGTACTGATTTCGGTGACATCAAGGCGGGATACGTTTCCATCACTCCCATCCAATTGGACCTGACCGCCCATGCCCTTTTGGCGCAGTTGCGGCGCTGGAATTTCAATGTATGATGAAGGGCATGTCATTGTCTGACAAACAGCGATTGACTTTTAGTTTTGAATGGTATACATTGATGATAGATCTTCAAAAACACGCGACTTGCATCACACGGTATCTGTGAAAGGAGAGTAAGGCATGCAGCTGACGACTGTCAAGGATTGGATGAAGGATTTGGTCGTATTCGTCAACCCCGAAGCAACGGTGAACGAGGGGCTGGCATTGATGCGCCACCGGTACATGAACGCCCTGATCGTTGAGAAAACCGAAACCAACCCCGAGTATGGCATTGTCACTTCAATTGATATTTGCGATAAAGTCGTTGCCCAGCAACAGAACCCTGCCGAGTTAAAGATCCGCGACATCATGGCGTCCCCGGTCAGGACGGTGCCTATGACCATGAGCCTGCCCGAATGTGCCGGGTTAATGAAATCATTACGCATCCATCATCTTCCAGTTGTGGACGAAGAAGGGAAGATCGTGGGTATGATTTCGGCTACCGATTTCCTCACCATTGCCGAAGCCATGGGTACAAACTTCAAGGAACGCAGCCTCCGCTGAGCCTTACAACCCCTAAAAACCCCGGCGTATCGTGTATAATGTGGACGATGCGCCGAGTTTCATTAATACGCCTTTTCCTCTTCTCGTTACTGCTAGTCTCCATTGTACTGCCCGCCTCGCAAGTCCGCGCAGCGAGCACTGTTACTGCGTCTGATTTGATCGGCCTGGTCAATGGTTTGCGCGCCGCCAACGGACTGCCGCCTCTGATCGTCAACTCCATCCTCATGGGCACTGCAAATGCGACCGCGACCACCATGGCAAACAATGGCAGCTGTTCGCACATCGGAGATGTACGCGGCAGGGTTGCGACAGCCGGATACGGAAGTGGATCTACCGTGTGGGCTACGGAGAACATCGCCTGTGGATATTCCGCCACGATTGGCGATATCCAGGGGTGGTGGTCGGATGCAGCTCACATGCTGCCCATGACGGGGGCTGCTTATACTGATGTGGGCGCAGCTGTATTTGTCAGCGGGGGGATGAGCTATTACGTGCTGCATGCAGCTTATTCCACTGGCGGCAGCACTGCCGGCAGGTCGCCCGGCTCGGGCAGCTCAACCTCACCCCTGGTGAGCCAATATATCTATGGTGTGGTCACCTCTACTCCTCAAACCGATGGTTCCATTACGCACGTGGTGGAGTATGGACAGGCGCTTTCCAGCATTGCAGTGGCTTATGGGGTCACCGTGGCTGAACTGCAGGCGCTCAATCATTTAAACGGGATCAACATCTACGTGGGAGATGTGCTCATCATTCGGGCAGCGCCCACCCCCACCGTCAGTCCCACTCGCACGCCCACAGTGCAGCGCCCGACGCGCACGCCGAGTTCCACCCCAACCCCCTATACTCCCAGACCCACCCGAACACCGACCCTCACCCCGACGCCTGGCTTTTTGGATAACCTTCCCAAGGTGGACCGTCCCACCCTGGGTTTTGGCATGGTCATTGTCAGCGCTATGGGATTGATCATCATGATCGGAACGTCGATGTTCAGAAAAAAGCCCCCGAAATAATTGGAAGTCATTGCTTTCGGATTTCACCACGAGTATCGAAAATCAAGATTATGGTGTCAAAACGCTGCCTGGTGGTTTTGGGGTGCGTTATGAGGTGGATTCGTTGTGGAAAGTCCCAGCGTATTTTTCACGCCGCACGAATGTCATCACGCTTCCCTCTCCAGCGGGGAGAGAGAACGAGGGTGAGGGCGCTTTTTTCACCCCAACTGTGAAGCAGGCTCCCCGCTTGGCTCGGAATGACAATGAATGGCGCCTCGCGGATGCACCACCATGGACCTCTGAACACAATGTCGATGATGAATTCATAAGGGAACGGCGGATGGGAGGTATCGCGTCTCTGCGAAAGTCTGACAACGGCGTGTCAGGTCGTCGGCTCTCTCCCCAATTTTGCACAGCCAAAAGGTGAGGCAGGGAAGCCGGCATTCAAGGATCTGCCCTTCATGAAGAGCGGTCCTTTACTGCCCCCCCTCGTGAATTACATTGCATCAGTGCAACAGTACCTG
>DNOU01000069.1:0-3839 GCA_003501835.1 Anaerolineaceae bacterium
GTTACCCGATTCCTGGAAACCTACGAAAGAGACCATGGCAAACTGGAAATCCCCCTCCTGGTGGGGTTCCTGCCCCTTGCCAGTATCCGACACGCCAACTTTCTTCAGCAGGAAGTACCCGGCATCGTGATCCCTCAGCAAACCATCGAACGCATTCAGTCCAGCAGCGGAAAGTCCGCCCAAACTGGAATTGCAGCCACCATTGATTTGATCGAGCAGGTAAGACCTCAGGTGCAGGGGATCTATCTGATGCCTGCTTTTCACCGCTATGATCATGCAGCCGAGATCGTCGAAGCCGTCAAGTGAATTAAACTCAATTTTTACTGACGAATCTTCGTAAACTCTTAAAATTGAATGTAAATCGCTCTGCATTAAGTGAGTCTGCATGCGTATTCTTGTCATTTCCGATATTCATGCCAATTTCACTGCCCTGGAGGCGGTGATCGCTGCCAATGCCATGGTCGATGCCGTGTGGTGCCTGGGCGACCTGGTGGGATACGGTCCCGATCCCAACGAATGTGTGGAACGCGTCAGGAGCCTTCCCAACCTGACCTGCCTGATGGGAAACCACGATGCCGCAGTCACCGATGCCATGGAATTGGAAAAGTTCAACCACGATGCAGCCGCCGCGATTGGATGGACAAAATCGGTGCTGACACACGAAAACTTCGAATTTCTGCGTAACCTCCCTCAAAAACGCATCAGTACCCTTTTTACCCTGGTGCATGCCAGCCCGCAAAACCCGGTCTGGGAGTATTTGCTCGACTCCTACACTGCAATGGTCAATTTTGCCTGTTTTACATCTCAAATTGCGATCGTTGGGCACACGCACCTGCCGATTGCCTTCTCGGAAGTTGGTGAATCCAAACAGGTCAAACGCGAGATGCTCAAAGCCGGCGAGCAGGTGAAACTGAGCACCCGCAAGATCCTCAATCCCGGGTCGGTGGGGCAACCCCGGGATCATGACCCCAGGGCGTCCTTCGCCATTCTGGATCCAGAGCACATGACCTGGCGCATCCGACGCGTGGAGTACAACGTCAAGGCAGTTCAGGAGAGGATCCTGGCGGCCGGACTACCGCAAAAACATGCCCTGCGATTGGAAGAAGGCTGGTAGTTGGAACTTCTCCGGGCAGATGTTCGTCTAAGCAATGACCACCCACCGGGTAGAAGAGGAGAATCCCATGAATAAGCTGCAAGTCACTTCACTTGGTTTATTGCTCATTTTTGTTCTGTCCGGCTGCGCCGGGACAGCTGCCACACCTGAATCCCTGTCCGTTCAGGATTCCAAGGGCGGATTTGGAGGGCGAAATGCCGCGAGCTCACCCGTTGAAGCGCCTCTGGCGGCGACTTTTCCGGAACTCCCGGCTGCATCAGGCGCTGCAGATCAGGCTGCTATTACCACCCAGAGTGAAAATCAAATGGTCATCATGAACGCCAACCTGACCATGGCGGTGGATGACCCAAGCGTGTCCCTGGCGGACATCCAGAAGCTGGCCGCCGATATGGGTGGATTTACGGTCAGTTCCAACCTGTACAAAACCCAGACCTCCACCGGGATCGAGGTGCCTGAAGCCACCGTCACTGTGCGCATTCCTGCCGGGCGCCTGAATGAGGCGCTGGATAAGATCAAAGCCATGACCGGTGATCCCGAAAAGTACGTGCTCACTGAGAATGTCAATGGTCAGGATGTGACCCAGGAATACACCGATTTGAAATCGCGCCTGAAGAATCTTGAAGAAGCTGAAGCCGAACTGACCAGGTTCTACGAAAAAGCCACCAAGACGGAAGACATCCTTGCCATCTACAACCAAAAACAGTCCATCTCGCAGCAGATTGAGGTATTAAAGGGTCAGATCCAGTATTATGAACAGGCTTCTGCCAAGTCGCTGATCTCGATCAACCTAAAGGCGAAATCCACCATTGCGCCCATCACCGTCGCCGGATGGGAGCCCAGGGGTATTGCCCGTGATGCGCTCCAGGCGCTGGTCGAAGCAGGTAAGGGCATCGTTAACGTGCTCATCTGGATTGCCCTCTTCATTCTGCCCATTGCTCTGGTCATCGGATTGCCGCTCTACTTCCTCATCCGCTGGCTGGTACGCCGCGGGAAGAAGCATCAAGCCCGGCCGACGGCACCTCCAGTACCCCCGGCTCAATGATCAGTCGTCTTCAAGAGAGGCTGTCCCAAAAGAAAGGGACAGCCTCATATGTTGATAATTAAGAATGATCTCCACCCAATAGACTTGTCTCTTTTATGTTCTTGACCTATTGGGATGGTCTTTTTTATTTCCTGTAAATGACCTCGACATCTGCAAACCCTTCCATCTTAATGGGAATTTGCAATACTTCATCACTCACTGGTATGCACTCCAGCGCTGTGCCGTTGACCAATACTCGATCGACTTCCCTTGGCAGCCTCAGGACCACATTTCCCTCTGCCGAACGAGGGAGACGCAGTTTGAATTCCACCCCTTCCAAACTCTCCGTCCAGTCCGTAACTTCCATCCCCTGGGAAATATGCAGATCACTTCCCAGGTAAAGAGCCCGGTCCTCAGCCCGCCGGATGCCCAGAACCAGACCGCCGTGCGGGGCAACATCTTCGAAGATGGCAGGCTTCTGGTTGTTGATTTTGTAAAGTTTTCCGCTCCAAAATTCACACACCCAGTATTCACCCTCATCAAGCCTGAATGTGGCTGGCGAGATCCTGTACCGGGCAGGATATCTGGACCAGTTGAATGCTCCAGCCGCGTACCACCCGCCGGTCTCGTTCAACAAATCCACCCTGAGTTTCTCAGGCATTTCATGGTCGAACCAGTCCAAAACCTGAACAGGTGCGTCCATTAATGGGATCAATGATTCGGCAATTCTCAACCGCTCGGGTTTGACCTGTGATAGGTCATCCGAGATCAATAGCGATCCGCCGGTCAGGGCAATGACGGACGCCAGGGATCTCACTTCAGCAAGGGTCAATCGGGTGTTCTCGCGCAGAAGCAGACAGTCAGGGTCATTTGCCCACCAATGGCCGTGCAGGTTGGCGCGAGTGAGTACATTGCGGAGGGAATTGCGGGCACTCGGCATGCCGGGTTCGTTAAGGAATACGCTCTTGAAACCTGCTATTTTAGGCGTCCAGCTGCCGCTCACATCCGGTCCAATACGGTTGGCATCCACCAGCCCCAGCACGCTGCCCAACGGTGCTCCGCAGCCCAGTAGAAACACCTCAGGTCCCACCGCCTCCCGGATGGTTTCCATCCCTGAACGCATCACCTGCGCGCGGGTGCGGGTCTCATCTGAGTAGACCCCGGGTAGGGCTGCGGTGTAAAGGAAATCCAACTTGAGATAAGGAAAGCCCCATTCCTGTGAAGCGGTGCGCACCACCGCGGCAGCGTACTTCAGCGCTGCCGGAACCGTCAAATCCAGGCTGGTGAATAGCTTGCCCCAGCCATACCCGGCGTTGACTGGTCTGCCATTGCGTTTGCGCAGGATCCATTCTGGATGCTCCTTGAACAACCGGGATTTTGGATGCACGGCAAATGGCGCCAGCCACAATCCCGGGATCAAACCTTCATTGCTGATCTCCTCCGCCAGCGGCTTTACACCTCCTGGAAAAGGTTTCTTGAAGGTAAACCAATCCCCCACCTGGGTCTCGAACCCGTCATCGATCTGCACCAGTTGCACAGGCAATTGCTCTGCCATCCCGCCAATGGAATGCAAATTCTTGCGCACTTCGTCTGCGGTGATGTGGGTGTAATACTGGTACCAGGAGCACCAACCCAATGGAACTTCCCTCGGAATTTTGACATCATTCTCACGGGCAACTGCTTCGAGGTACTTCTCCAGGGGTG
>DNOU01000069.1:3914-4045 GCA_003501835.1 Anaerolineaceae bacterium
AATCCCACCAAAAAACCTGTCCGGGCAGCACGATCCCCAAGCACGGCGAAGAAATCGCTGCTGAAGTCCCCCGGCCTGTTCATCAGAGGGGTTCCGCTGTACTGGGTCATGGGAAGCTGCAGCCCGCCTAG
>DNOU01000069.1:4155-7297 GCA_003501835.1 Anaerolineaceae bacterium
CCGTGGTTGACAATCTCCGCCTTCCAGATCACCAGCGGGTATTCCTGGACGATCCCGAAGTCGAGATTCACGAAAATGCCGTTTTCATCCTCAGGCACCCTGAACCGCAACATCTCCACATCTCCCTGCGCAGCAAGAGGAACGCTTTGCGGTACAGAAGTAAGAGACTGCCAGGAGCGCAGCACTTGCTTTCTTGCCTTGCCATCCAGCGAATATTCCAGACTCATCCTGCAGCCCAAAAGATTGGGGAGGGCTGCATCACTGGTCAAGATTGAAAATGTGCCTGGTTCGGTTGCCAGTTCGATTCGGAAGATTTCATTCTCAAGGGTATTCATGGCAAACTCCAGCGTTGAGTTTGGACTTAATCTTACACATNNTGATATAATCCCAACATGCCCTCCATGGTAGCCCTGGACATTGAAACCACCGGACTCGATCCGCAGCGCGATGCCATCCTCGAAATCGGGATGGTGCGCTTTAGCGGTCGTCGAGTGGAATCCGAATACTCGCAGCTGATCAATCCCGGACGCCCCATCCCCCCTTTGATCACCCAACTGACTGGCATCACCAACGAGATGGTGCGCAACGCACCGCCCATCAAAGCTGTGCTGCAGGAAGTGAGCGATTTTGCCGGGAATGATCCCATCGTCGGACACAATGTGCAATTCGATCTTTCCTTCATGCGCAGACAAAATGTGCTGCGTTTGAACTCATCGGTGGATACCTACGAACTGGCAGCCATTGCTCTTCCCTCAAACAGCCGTTACAACCTGGGAACGCTGGGTCAAACCCTGGGCATCCTCATCCCCAATTCACACCGTGCCCTGGATGACGCCAGGCTGGCGCATGCCGTGCTCCAGTCTCTGTATCAAAAGATCCTCGAACTGCCGTATGAGATCCTGAATCAGATCCTCCGCATGAGCGAAGGCATCGAATGGGATGGCAGTTTGATGTTTGAGCAGGCGCTTCGCGAAAAGGTCCACCAGGGCATAGAACCGCGCAAGACTTCGGATCATGACCTTGGTGCACTTTTCAAGAGCCCTTTCAAATCCTACCCTCCGCTCATCCCGGTCGAGAATCCCATTCCGTTGGATATTGAAGATATCTCCTCCAGGCTCGAATACGGCGGACCCTTTGCCAGCTATTTCGACTCCTTTGAAAGCCGACCCCAACAAATTGAAATGCTGCGCGCGATTGCCAGGGCTTTCTCACAGGGTCAGCATTTGATGGTCGAAGCTGGCACGGGTACCGGTAAATCATTTGCCTATCTCATTCCCGCAGTGGAATGGGCGCTCACAAATTCCACCCGCGTGGTCATTTCCACCAATACCATCACCCTGCAGGATCAACTGATCAAGAAAGATATCCCCGACCTGGCAGCAGCGCTCAATTCTGAAGTTCGCTCAGTGGTGGTCAAAGGGCGGGGCAATTACCTTTGCCCGCGGCGCTTTGATGCCATGCGCAAGAACGCCCCTGAGAACGTGGATGAGCTGCGTGTGCTCGCCAAGGTTCTCGTCTGGCTGGACCAGGGCGGCAGCGGCGACCGCAGCGAGATCAACCTCAATGGACCTGCCGAGCGGGAGGTCTGGTCGCGCCTTTCGGCGGAAGACGAAGGCTGCAAAGCGGAGGTTTGCCTATCGCGCACCGGTGGCGCCTGCCCGTTCTACCGTATGCACCAGGCCGCCCAATCAGCGCACATCCTGGTGGTTAACCACGCCCTGCTGCTGGCAGATGTGGTAACCGGCAGCCGTGTGCTTCCCGAGTACGGCTACCTGATCGTGGATGAAGCCCATCATCTGGAGGCTGCCTCCACCAACGCTCTCAGCTTCAAAACCAATCAGGGTGACTTTTTACGCATGCTGCGCGAGCTGGGTGGTACATCCAGCGGGCTTCTGGGGCGCCTGTTAACACTCCTCTCCCACGCTATGCAGCCTTCTGATTTTGCCGGATTGAACCAAAGGGTAAACAAACTCACCGACCTGCTCTTCCGACTGGAAAATGAATTTTCCACATTCGTCCGCAGCATGGAATTCTTCATGGAGGAACAGCGCGAAGGTCAACCGTTGAGCGGATACGGCCAGCAAACGCGAATTCTTCCCGCCACCCGCACCCTGCCAGCCTGGTCGGAAGTGGAGATTTCGTGGGACAACACCGAGAGTCTCATGCAATCCACTCTAAGTCTCCTGGGGGATTTCATCAAGCTCGTGGGAGATGCGATCGAGGAGCCTTCGGAAGCCATTCAGGATACCCTGGGCTCTCTCACCAGCCTGTACCTGCGCCTGACAGAGACCGATAATCAATTGAACGCACTGGTGAACAAGCCGGACGCCGGTTATGTGTACTGGGCTGAGCTGCTGCCCAACAATTTCAAGTTGACCCTTCAGGCAGCTCCCCTGCATATTGGTCCTTTGATGGAGCAGTACCTGTGGCATGAGAAGGAATGCGTTATCCTGACATCCGCCACCCTGACGACCAACGGCGAATTTGATTACCTGCGCAGCCGCCTGAATGCAGATGAGGCTGACGAGATCTTGCTGGGTTCACCCTTTGATTATGAATCCTCCACCCTGCTCTACCTCTGCAATGATATGCCTGAACCGTCAGAAGCTGGCAAATATCAGCAAATGGTGGAGCAGACCCTGGTGCGGCTGGCAAAAGCCACCCACGGTCGCATGCTGGCGCTCTTCACCTCTTACGCACAACTACGCAAAACCTCTGTGGCAATCGCACCCGCCCTATCGGAAGCTGATATTGAGGTATATGAACAGGGTGAAGGTGCATCCACAAACACCCTTCTCGAAACATTCCGCGAGGCTGACAAGGCGGTGCTGCTGGGAACCCGCGCCTTCTGGGAAGGTGTCGACATTCCCGGGGAAGCCCTCTCTGTGCTGGCGATCGTCAAATTGCCCTTCGACGTTCCCTCCGATCCGATCATTGCCGCCCGCTCCGAAACCTTTGATGATCCTTTCAATGAATACAGCCTTCCTGAAGCCATTTTGCGCTTCCGCCAGGGGTTTGGACGCCTCATCCGCACCCAGTCAGACCGCGGGATTGTGGCGGTGCTGGACCGCCGGGTGATTACCAAACGCTATGGCAAGCAATTCATCGATAGTCTGCCCACCTGCACTGTCAAGGTGGCATC
>DNOU01000068.1:0-5876 GCA_003501835.1 Anaerolineaceae bacterium
TTCTCAATGCGCTGCGCACAATTCCCGTGGGTGTACCCAGCATCATTGCCCGCATGCTCAACCAGTCCAATCCAATCGGCTCACCGCTTGTGGTCGAACTTCCGAACAGCACCATCGCTTTTGTTGCCTTCATCGTTTTGACCCTGGTGGGATTCTTTTTGGGATCGATTTACTTTAATCAAATCAGCCGCACCACCGCCCCCCAGCCTGAGAAAATGCAGATTGCTGTGCTGGGAAGACAGTTTTTGGATAGCTTTTTGATGGCGCTGCTTATCCTGGTCGTTGGTTTGTTCCTGATCATCCCGATTTCCTTCTTTTTATCACTCTTCTCACTCTTTGGAAGCAATGTCATGCAATTCTTGCTGTTGGTAGCGGGTTTTGTCCTATTATGGATGCTCATCCCGTTCGTGTTCTCACCTCATGGCGTATTCATAATGCAGCAGCGGGCGGTCCCTGCGATGGTTATGAGCAGCAGGATGGTGCGGCTCTTCCTGCCAGGAACAGGATCATTCGTACTGACCTGCGCATTGATCAACGAGGGTTTGAATCTTTTGTGGACGAGCACACCTTCGAATTCCTGGTTGACATTGATCGGAATTCTGGCGCATGCGTTCGTGGTTACAGCCTTACTTACAGCCACATTCATTTATTACCGTGAAGGTTTCAAATGGATGCAGGTGAATATGCAGCGCGTGAGTGCCACCGCAAGCAAGAGACCGGAAAATGGAGGATTCTTTGGTGGAAACCAATAACCCAAACGCTTCTTACGGAGCGAAGGATATTCAAGTTCTGGAAGGTCTTGAGGCAGTCCGCCGACGCCCGGGCATGTATGTTGGCGGCACCGACCTCAAAGCTTTGCATCACCTGGTCTACGAAGTAGTGGATAACTCGATTGATGAGGCGCTTGCCGGGGTTTGTGACAAGATCGAAGTCACCATTCACCCTGACAGCAGCGTAACGGTCAAAGACAACGGCCGCGGCATCCCGGTGGATATCCATCCTGAGAAAAATAAATCAGCGCTCGAGGTGGTGATGACCGTGCTGCATGCCGGTGGCAAATTCGGTCATTCGAGCTACAAGGTCTCCGGAGGTCTGCACGGTGTGGGTGTTTCTGCCGTGAACGCCCTTTCGGAATGGTGCGAAGTGAAAGTATACCGGGATGGGAAGATTTACTTTCAACGCTATGAACGAGGGATACCGATTGCACCAGTGAAGGAAATTGGCAAAGGCGATCCGAAAATCACCGGAACGGAAACCACATTTCGCTTCGATCGCGAGATATTCAAGGGAGATATTGATTTCAAATTTGAGCAATTGATCCAACGCTTCCGCGAGATGGCATTCGTGGCACGCAATGTGACCATCATCCTCCAGGATGAGCGTCCNNAACCGAAACCGCGAAACTCTTCATCCGGTGTTCTACGTGGAAAAGGAGATCGAGAATATCGGTATTGAGGCTGCAGTGCAATATACAGATGCTTATTCAGAATCTGTTTATTCATTTGCCAACACCATCAACACCATCGACGGCGGTACTCATCTCACCGGGCTGCGAGCAGCAATTACCCGCGTGATCAATGATTACGCCCGCCGAACCAACCTGCTCAAGGATGCTGATCCAAACTTCACCGGCGATGACACCCGTGAAGGCATGACCGCCATTGTCAGCATCAAGCATCCGGATCCACAATTCGAAAGCCAGACCAAGGTCAAATTGATGAATCCCGAGGTGCAAACCTATGTTCAGCAGGTGGTGGGTGAAGCATTCAACCAGTTCCTTGAAGAGAACCCCTCTGCCGGGAAGTCGATCATCTCCAAGTGCCTGACCTCGGCACGAGCCCGCGACGCCGCTAAAAAAGCCCGCGACCTGGTCATTCGCAAATCTGCCCTTGAGAGTATGACGCTTCCGGGAAAACTGGCGGATTGCTCTGAACGAGATTCATCCAAGACTGAAATGTATATCGTTGAAGGTGATTCGGCAGGTGGCTCCGCTAAACAGGGACGCGACCGCCATTTCCAGGCGATCTTACCGCTGCGCGGCAAGATCCTCAATACCGAGCGCGCCCGGCTTGATAAAATCCTGTCGAACGAAGAGATCAAAGCCATGATCTCTGCCCTGGGCACAGGGATTGGCGATAATTTTGATCTCAAGACCCTGCGCTACGGCCGTGTGATCATCATGACAGATGCTGACGTGGACGGCAGTCATATCCGCACCTTGCTGCTCACCTTCTTCTTCCGTTACATGCCTGAACTGATCGAGCAGGGTCATGTCTTCATCGCTCAACCGCCGCTTTATAAGATCTCGCACAAGAATTCACATCATTATGTCTACTCGGATGATGAAAAGGATAAGATGCTGAAAGAATTGGGAAACCAGGCAGAAAAGGCCACCATTCAGCGCTACAAAGGTCTGGGTGAAATGAATCCCACACAATTGTGGGAAACCACCATGAACCCGGAAAACCGTACCTTGTTGCAGGTGGCGATCGAGGATGCAGCGGCAGCCGATCACACTTTTGATATGCTCATGGGATCGGAAGTTCCTCCGAGGACCCGTTTCATCACCACCCATGCCCATGCAGTGCGCAACCTGGACATTTAAGCACAATCTGATGTGATGATTCCTGACCAAGCCAGGGCAATGCTATTACGATCGGGCATTGCCTTTTGATTTGTCAAGTCAATCGAGGTGAGCATGATGGACAAGATCCTGGTGTACCTGGTGGGGTTGTTGGGCGGCGTTGCCGTGGGGGTTCAATCGCCGATAGCGGGCAAGATGGGGCAAAGCATTGGTGGAACTGCAGGGAGCTTCATCGTTCACCTGGGTGGATTGATTTTTTCGGGTCTTTTGCTGATCTTTCGCGGAGGGGAAAACATTCGAGACTGGCACAAATTACCCTGGTATGCGTTCTTTGCGGGGGCATTTGGCTTGATCCTGTACCTGACGATCAACTATACATTGCCCAGGCTGGGCAGTACCATGATGATCATGTTGATCATTGTGGGTCAATTACTGATGGGTATGCTGGTCGATCACTTTGGTTGGTTCGGAGTCGATGTTCGACCCATTGACCTGCCCAGGATTGCAGGGGTGCTGCTGCTTTTCGCTGGCGGTTTTCTCATTTCCAGATGACCAGTAATCAATCAAAAAAGAGTCTGCCAATCTGACAGGCTCTTTTGCTTTGGCAATCAGTATGTTTCACCATTGGCTTCAGCGACCGTGCGCCAGACTTTGTCCAATACCTGAAGGGCGGTGAGATTGCGCACCGGCCAACCCATTTTCATCGCTTCGGGATCATTGAAATCATTCGGCGCATAGGTGAAATGCACCTGGTCTTCTTTTAAGCCATGATCGGGTAGTTCCTGCATGGCGCGCCAGAAATTCCAAAGGGGCACTTCATACTCAGCAGCCAGCCGGGCAATGGTGGCGTTGATCCTGCCGTCTCCTTCAAGGTTGTCTGCCTTGGTGGCCAGAATGGGAATGACGTGATTCTTAAGGGAAAATTCAATCAAAGACCGCATATTGGATTCGAATACTTCCGGGCTGTTATGTACATCATTGGTACCGAACATGATCAAGGCAAAAGCGGGTCGGTGCAGACGGTATTCACAGGAGATGGGTTTTTCATTCCCACAGACTGTTGCATCTGACCAGACCGAGCTGAAAACCGAGGAAACCGAAAAACTGGGTTTTGCAGCCAGACTCGTCCGACCGAAGGAGCCTCTGAAGTGATTGAGCAATTCCTGCAGGTTGGTGTAGGGTTCAAGGATGTAGTTTTTCGGCCCCAGGTCAAAAGGTTTCAGGAAAAACTCGGACGAGGTTTCGCAGTCTCCCACTTTGGAGAATGACCGTTTATTGTTCCCTTGTTGCTGTCCTTCCTTGTACAATGCGATCATTTTGTCGCTGATGGTTTCAGGGATGATGGGTAAATCCTTCCAGGAATCCGGGTTGGCGGGATCATCTGTCGGCTCAGGAGTCAAAGCTGTGGCTGCTGGAGACGTCGGGCTCGAGGTTGGAGTAATCTCAGTCGGTGGAAGGGTGGCAGTGCCCGTAGGCTGTACGACCAATGTTGGCGATGGGATTTGTTCAGTCGAGGTGGGAATAATTTCAGTTCCCTGAGGAGCAGTGCAGCCTGAAAGCGCTGCAATCAGGAGGAACATTCCTGCCGCAGCGCTCAGAATGATGGTTCGAGTTAAACGATGCACTGAGATCAAATACAGAGCTCCTTATGGTTTTCCGAAGACTACTCTGTAAACTCCAGGTTGATCTTGGGAAAGCCGAGAATTCAATCCCACGATGTTGATCCAGGAGTTCCCCGGTTGAAGCTCAAGCGGTTGATTGTCCCTGGTGAAGAACTGCAGCGGAGCGTCCACATTGGTGTTCTTCCAGATTCCTTCATACATCTGCCCGTCGCGGAACAAGATGGCTTTTCCGTTCGCTCCGCTGATGGTGATCTCATGAATGGTGTCGTCTCCATTCAGGGTTTCGTAATTCGCATAGACAACGATTACGTTGGAGAAAGCCAGTTGCTTACCGGTGTTGCGGTCTGTCAACGGAATCAGGGAAACATTCCCGGCGGTGTCTTCATCTTCAATCCAACGCAGATATTTTTTGGTTGCAGCATCGTATTTCCACTGCCCCAGGTTTGCCCGGCTGAACTGCATGGTCAGTTCAGTCGCTGCTACGCCATTGGCGGGGGGAGTGGTGTTAAATGCCATCCCATCCAGGTTGGGTTTGCCAACCGAAGTACCAGCCCGTGATTCATACAATTTGGTCATTTCTGCCGTGTCGGCAAACCGGCTGGTGACCGTTTCAGGACCGTCAGAGCAAATCGCCGGGCAGGTACTGGGACCACCTGAGATCGTACGCGAGAATCCAAGCATATCCAGGATTTGTTCATATTCAGGCGGGTAGGCATAGATCAGCCCCAGGATACCCTGATACTCTCTCACCAGGAAGCGGTCCACCAGGCGGCCGGAGCGGATGGGACCCACCTTTGTGGAATCCTGACCATAGAATAATGCCAGGAAGCGGTTACCACCTTCACCGATGTAATAATCGAAAACGATGTCTGCCGACGATAACCCGGCGTGAGGACGTCCTGTGCGGGGATAATTGGATACCTTGATCATCACCGGTCTGCGATTCAAAATGGTTGCATCGCTGACAGTCAATCCGGTCAAGGGGTTCACATCAGCAGGAAAGTTTGTTGGACCCACCTGAATGATGGTAGGGGTGGGGCTTGCGGTAGGTGTGGGAATGGGTGTGGCTGTACCTGTCGGCATAAGGGTGACAGTGGGAGCCGCGGTGAGGGTTTGGGCAACCGCTGCCTGCAATGTCTGATTCACGGATTCGGACTGGGTTGGTGTGCCCTGACAACCTGCGAGCACGAGCCCGGCGATGACCAAAGGCAGGAGGAACCATCGTTTCTTTAAATTCATTTTACAAAACTCCCTTTTCACTGCTGGTGTATACACAGCAGTAACCAAATTCGATGCAACATGTGATTATAATCCACATCCAGAATGTGGTCAGTTGCCTTTCCTGGCGATGCCTTTCCTAGCGATGGATTGACAGGGTTGTGTTGTCATCTTTTGCATTTGAATCGGAATAAACAACAGCCGGTTCAGCTCCGATGTGCCCGTACCAGATCTTCCAGCCCATGGCAGTTTTGTCGACGATCAGGTAGTGACTGGCATCCAACCAGGCAGCATCGCGCATGGAGGTTACGATTGAAATTGGAGCGGGGTCTATCCCTGGCTGTCCCAGATAAGCCAGGGTGGTTATTCCTTCATTGGAAGAAAAAAGAAAATGCACGTTGTCTGGCGACCAGAAAAAACGGTTAAGTTTCTGGCCGCTGGGGTAAATTTCA
>DNOU01000068.1:5887-6840 GCA_003501835.1 Anaerolineaceae bacterium
TACCCTGATCAATCGGGTGTCGCCAGGGGAGGTTGAGAACGGTTCAGCAGGGGGCACAAAAAAGGCAAAGGAAGAACCATCACTCGACCAGTGAATCTCGGGCAGGTACTGATATTCAGACGCTGTGTTGATGGAAGGGAACCTGAAAAACTTGGTGGGTGCGGCTGGCTTGCCAGTGGAATCGTACAGATTGGCTCCATCCGCCAGAGAGGTGGCGATATACTTGCCGTCCGGGGAAAATGTGAAGGAAAACCCATCACTCTCAGTCAGCAGGGTGTGAAAAGTGCCATTATCAGCATCAATCACGATCAAATCACGCCCGATCATGGTGCCTGGTCCCTGCAAGACGCCACGTACCGTCATGGCCAGCAAATGGGTGCCAGGGATCCATTGCATCTGATGGGGGGAGGTTCCAGAAGATCCTTCAGGATGGGGAAATGCTTGAAATTGCTTGCTGCTGAGAAGTGTGTGCGTCTGGGTGCCATCCGCGCGGACGAGCTCCAGGGAATAGGTTTGCAAATCTGCAGATCGTGTGTATGCCACCAGGCTGCCATCTGGTGAAGGCAGGGCTTCCTGCACATCCCCTGTATCGGCGACCTGCCAAAATGCAGAAGACCCGGGCGCCCAGGCAAACAGATTGTGGTTTGTATCGACGAATGCTGCCAGGGCGGTCTGCCCCGGGACTGCAGAAATTGCTGCTGGGAGTGAGGGTGTTTGAGTCATCGGCAATACCGATGCGCTGGGTGCTGCGGTTGCTATGGAGTCATTACCAGCAGGAGGGATATTCGTGCTTGTGCCTGTGGGGGGTGACACTGTGGGCTGGGAAATGGGAGCAGTGCAGGCGGTGATGAGGACCACCAGAACGAGCAGGGAAAATCCGGTCTTTGAACGAGAGAGGCTCATTCGAACTACTCCTTTGAAAATTATACACAGCAATCTCTTTTCAGACGGAT
>DNOU01000109.1:0-4010 GCA_003501835.1 Anaerolineaceae bacterium
CCAACACTTAATCACCGCTACCTCTTTGAAGATGTACCCATGAGCCTGGTGCCGATCGCCGCATTGGGACAGCGCTACGGTGTGGAGGTACGCGGCATGGATGCCATGATCCGACTCGCGAGCATCATTCATCACACCGATTACTGGCGGCGGGGGCGCACCCTGGACAAACTGGGAATTTCTCAACTGAGTGTGGGCGAATTGATGCATTTTGTCATGGAAGGAACATTGGAATAAGCTCATTCGAGCCGTGCTCCTTATCGATCAATGTTCAGAAAGGAAAAGTGATGACCGCGATTGCAGGGGTCGCCAAACCCCGCCAAACCAAAATCGTTCAAACCATGCTGGATACCATGTTCTATCGGGGAAACGCCGGTTCCGGACTCCTCGAAAATGATGCAGTCACCGCAGGTCTTACCTGGTCCCGCCCGCAGGCAAAGGATCAAGAATTGCTGCGTCAAAACCATCTCATCAGGGATTTCGCTGGTACGAGCCACTTCTCGCTTGCATACCCCAGGGAGAAAGGTTTTTTTCTCAAAAGAGATCCTCTCGGTATTGCTCCGCTTTATTATGGACACACTTCCGACGGCACACTGGTATTTGCGTCCGAAGTGAAAGCACTGCTGCCGCTCACTCGCAAGATTTCCGAATTGCCCCCGGGGTCGAGTTACGAAAACGGCAAGATCCATGCCTACTTCAAAGTGGAATTGCAGGCACCTTTACCTGAGCCTGTGGAAGCGATTGCCCTGCACCTCAGAGAATTATTGATAGAGTCGGTACAACGCTGCATCAATGGAAATGAAATGGGTTCATGGCTATCCGGAGGGTTGGATTCCAGCGTGCTGGCAGCGATTGCTAACACAATGGTCTCCTCTCTGCATACCTTCACTGCCGGGCTGGCCGATTCTCCGGATGTGCTGGCTGCACGCGTCGTGGCAGGGCATTTGCACTCCAAGCATCATGCAATGATTGTCACGCCACAAGATCTGGTCGCCATCCTGCCTGAAGTGATCTATCATCTTGAATCATTCGATGCCCTTCTGGTTCGTTCGAGCATGACCAATTACCTGGTTGCCAAACTTGCATCCGATTTCGTGCCTGAAGTACTCTCAGGTGAAGGCGGAGATGAGTTGTTTGGTGGCTATGAATACCTCAAGGGAATTCCCGTAACAGATCTGCCAGCCGAGCTCGTCGATATCATTAACAGGCTGCACAACACCGCCTTGCAGCGCGTGGATCGCAGTGCTTCAGCTCACGGGTCTGTTGCCCATGTACGCTTTCTTGATCCAGACGTGGTTGATTTAGCCCTGCGCATCCCTGCCAAATACAAGATCAATCACGGGGAAGAAAAATGGATCCTTCGCGAAGCCATGAAGGGGATGTTGCCGGAATCGATTCTGCACCGGAAAAAGGCAAAATTCTGGGAAGGTGCCGGTGTGACATCACATCTTTCAGAATACGCCGATTCAGTCATCAGCGACCAGGATTTTAAGACCCGCTCAAATCTTCCCAATGGCTGGACGTTAAATTCAAAAGAAGAGTTCCTGTACTATCAGATCTTTAAAGAGCACTTCGGTGAATTTGAAGATCTGGACTGGATGGGAAGAACAAAAGGAGCCCCGATTCAGAGATTTTAGACTCTCATCGAGAAATGGACACCATGATCTTTGATCCAATTGACATTTGACCTGCGAGTGACTATTATTTAGTTACACAGTGTAAGTATTACTTTCATCGTGTAAGTAGAAGGTTCTCAACGAACCCAGGGATCATGGACACTCCTCTTACCATCACAGCCAGCGCCATGCGAGAGATCAATCGCTCTGCGATTTTGGAGATCATCCGCCGCGAAAGCCCAATTTCGCGGACGGCTATCGCCGAACGTCTGGAGGTGAGCCTACCCACGGTGATGCGCATCGTGGACGAACTGGTCGCTGAAGGCTTTGTCCGCCTGCAGGGTGAAAAGGAATGGAGCGGGAGTCGCCGCCGTCCGTTGATTGAGTTCAATCCCGGAGAATCGGTGGTTTTAGGCATTGACCTGGGGACTTCCAGTTTTTACGGCGCCATTTCTGATCTGGGTGGAAGCGTGGTGGATGAATCTTCGCTGCCGGGACAAGGTCCCAACACAGAGGAGAATTACGATCAGCTCATTGCCCTTATTGATCAGCTGCTGCAAAGTCCCAGGCTGGAAGGCAAAAAGATCCGCGGTATCGGCGTGGGAGTGCCGGGACCCGTTATCCACCATGACGGCAGGGTCACCTGGGCGCCGGCTCTGAACTGGCGCAATTTCCCTCTGAAAGAGCGGCTGAGTTCACGCTACAACCTCCCCCTGATTGTCGATAATGACATGAACCTGGCAGCCTTGGGTGAACTGTGGTTCGGGCTGGGTCAGAATGCTCAGAACATGATCCTTGTCACCGTGACCACCGGCATTGGCGCAGGGATCATCATTGACCGCGCACTGTACCGCGGTTCCAACGATGCTTCGGGCGAGATCGGTAATATGCTTCCAGGAAGGGAATTTCTGGGAAAATCCCATGGAGATTTTGGTGCACTCGAAACACGTGCTTCGCTCTCTGGACTGCTGCAACGCGCCAGAGAGCAGTACCTGATTAAGGAAATCCGCCCTGAAGATATCTTTAGAGCAGCCAGCCGTGAAGAACCCTTTGCCGGTCAACTGGTTGAAGAGATGATCGATCATCTTGCGGTGACCCTTGTCAATCTGATCGTCTCCTTTGATCCTGATCTAATCATTCTACACGGCGGTCTGGCGCAGTACTCCAACTACCTCTTGAAGCCCATCCTGGACCGGGTACAGTCCAGTGTTGCCGTCATGCCCAAAATACTGGTAACCCAGCTCGACCGCAAGGCTGTGGTGATGGGTGCGGTCACCAATGTGCTTCATAACACCACCAACTTTTACTTTGTGAGAAAGTTGTCCTAAAGAGGTCTTATCCTGAAAAAGGATCTGATCTTGAGAAAACCCGTTGATCCGCGGGAAATGGTCAAGTGGAGGTGATTTCGACAAATAAATCCAATTCTTGAAAGGTTAATTCTGACCCTAACCAATGGGGAATCACGACCCAAATTAAGGAGAGAAAAATGAGCAAGGGATTTAAGATTTTTTCGATCGTCATGGCGCTGACATTTGCCTTGAGTGTTGCCGGATGCCAGCAGACGCCATCCACCCCCTCAGCTTCCAACCCGGTGACGATTCACGTCATCAGCATGGACCAGGCTGCCATGTCCACCGCCGAAATGGATGCCATCGCCCGCGAATTTGAAGCCAAGAACCCGGGCATCCTTGTCAACATGGAATATGTCGGTTACGACTACCTGCATGACAAGATCGTGACCGGTCTTTCCGCCAACCCGCCCGCGTACGACGCGGTGATGGTCGATGTGGTGTGGCCGGATGAGTTCATCAAAGCCGGATACCTTGAAGACGTGACCAGCCGCATCACCCCTGAAATGAAGGACGGCATCTTCCCCGCCGCCTTCAACGGCATCACCCGCAACGGCAAGATCTACGGTATGCCCTGGTTGATGGACACCAAGTACTTCTACTACAACACCGACATCCTTTCCAAAGCCGGTTTCACCAATCCCCCCAAGACCTGGGAAGAATTGCTGACCATGGCAAAAGCGATCAAGGACAAGGGGTTGGCGGAATATCCCATCGTCTGGTCGTGGGCACAAAAAGAAGCCGCGATCTGCGACTTCACCGCCCTGCTCTACGGCAATGGCGGTACCTTCCTGGATGCCAGTGGCAAGCCAGCCTTCAACAATGACAAGGGTGTGCAGGTGCTCACCTGGATGAAACAGACCATTGATGATGGTCTCACCAATCCCGCCTCCACCACCTACGTTGAGAACGATGTCTACACCAACTTCCTGGCGGGTAAATCTGCCTTCGCCTTGAACTGGCAGTTCATGTACATCGATGGTCAGTTCGACAGCAGCAAGTCACAGGTGACCGGCAAGGTAGCCCTTGCCCCCATCCCCGTATT
>DNOU01000109.1:4042-7185 GCA_003501835.1 Anaerolineaceae bacterium
CTTCCCATCTGGAAGGCAGCTTATGAAGGCAAAGCCCTCGAAGATCTGAAGGCTGCCACCCAGGCAGGCCCCTTCACAGTTCCCGCATTCCTGGAACAGTTCCCCTATGCCAACGAGCGCCCGACCGTGCCTTACTATAATGAGGCCTCGGTCGCCCTGCAGCTCGCCATTCAGGAAGCACTGACGGGCGTCAAATCGCCCAAAGATGCACTGGATGCTGCCGCAGCCAAGTGGGTTGAACTCGCCGGCGAGTAATCTCTTCAGAACGATCGGGTGGGTTTGCCCAGGGGTGAACCCACCCGGAGCCAGAACTTATGAACAATTCCCGGGTTCTTCCGCGCAAGAAAAGATTCACCCTGCGCCAGCAGGATGCCAGGACTGCCTGGCTGCTGATCATCCCCAGCCTGCTGGTGATTCTAGGGGTGACTCTTCAACCCATCATCTCCACCTTCATCCTCAGTTTTTTTGACGCCCCCACCGGCATCAATCAAACGCGCACATTTATTGGACTCGAAAATTACATCAATCTTCTCAAAGACGCTACGTTCTGGCAGACTGTTGGACGTACCCTTTATTTCACCATTGTTTCGGTCGGGCTCGAGCTGATCATCGGATTGGGCATTGCCCAATTGATCCAGTCCAAACCGCCTTTGTGGCAGTTTCTGCGTTTCAGCCTCATCATCCCCTGGGCTGTGCCCACGGTGGTCAACGCAGCCATGTGGCGCTGGATCTACAACCCGGATTTTGGCGCTTTGAACGGACTCCTTTCTTCGCTAGGATTGATCCAGAGCTACCAGACCTGGCTGGCACGTCCCTTCCTGGCAATGAACCTGGTCATCCTGGCGGATATCTGGCACACGATGCCTTTCGTGGCTCTCATCCTCCAGGCAGCCATGTCCACCATCCCCGACGACCTGGACGAGGCAGCCGCTGTCGACGGCGCCTCTGCGGTGCAGCGGTTCTTCCGAATCCGGCTGCCTCTGCTCCGCCCCGCCATTCTGGTGGCATTGGTCATCCGCACCGTTGAAGCATTTCGCGTCTTTGATGTCGTCTACATCATCACCCAGGGTGGTCCGGCCTTTGGCACCATGACCATCTCTTACCTGACTTATCTGAATTCATTTTCGTACGGCAAGCAGGGTACCGGTGCCGCGCTTTCATTCATGATCTCGCTCATTACGGTGGTCCTGGCAATCATTTACATCCGCTTTTTATACCGTCCTGAGGAGGAGCAGTGATGCACAGAAAAAAGATCCTCAATAAGTTGCTGCTTTTCGTCATCACGGTGCCAGTGCTTCTCTTCATCTATTTGCCCATCCTGTGGCTGTTCTTTTCCAGCCTCTCCAATCCAGTGGAACTGCTTGCCATACCACCGCATTGGATTCCGCAGAATCCCACTTTCCAGAATTACATTGATATTTTCTTCCCCAATCTGGCAGCTTCAGCCGTCCCCAGGACCTTTGCAGCATCGATGGTGAATTCACTCAAGGTCTCTCTCTCGGTCACCGCCATATCGCTGGTACTGGGTGGGCTGGCAGCTTATGCGCTGGCGCGAATCCGCTTCAAGGGAAAGTCTCAAGTTCTTTTGGGTATTCTGGGTACCCGCATGATCCCTGAGATCTCGCTGGTCATCCCGCTTTACCTGCTGGCTTCCAGCCTGAAAATGATCAACACACCGCAGGTGTTGATCATCACCTACCTCAGCTTTGCTCTGCCCTTCGCCATTTGGATGTTAACCACCTTTTTCCAGACCATTCCCATCGAACTGGAAGAAGCTGCCCGGCTGGACGGGTGCAACCGCATTCAATCCCTGATCAGGGTAGTGCTACCTGTGTCCGCCCCGGGAATCATCACCACTGGCTTGTTCGTCTTCATGCTCGCCTGGGACGAATTCTTCTACGCCCTTATCTTCACCAGCACACTGGCAGCCAAAACTGTGCCAGTCGCCATTTCGGAATTTGTGGGGCGGTACGTGGTCAACATCACCGGCATGATGGCGGGCGGCATCCTGGCAGCCGTACCGCCGGTTCTGCTGGCGCTGATCTTCCAACGCTACATTGTTCGTGGGTTAACGGCAGGGTCCGTGAAGGGTTGATCTTCTGGCGAAAGCCTGGTTATGTTCCATGGCGTCCACCACGGGTTTGCATTTTTCAGCTCTTGGAAGTAAATTTAATTTATACATCAATAGACGAGGTGAATCATGTCCAAAGCATATGACGATTTAATGACTGCATTTGCGGGCGAGAGCCGGGCAAACCGCAAATACACTGCATTTGCCAAGCAGGCGGATGCTGAAGGCTTTCCCCAGGTGGCGCGGCTCTTCCGGGCGGCTGCTGAAGGCGAAGCAGTTCACGCAGCCGCACACTTCAAGGCTGCGAATGAGATCAAGACAACAAAAGAAAATCTTGAAGCTGCCATCGAAGGCGAGCATTACGAGGTTGTGGAAATGTATCCTCCAATGATCGCGGACGCCCAGGAAGAAAAATATGCAGCCGCCACCAAGAGCTTCACCCGCGCCTGGAACGTGGAAAAGGTGCATGAGGCGCTCTACAAGGCTGCCCTGGATACCCTGGGTACACAGACAGAAGTGTACGATTACTGGGTTTGCCCTCACTGCGGTTTTGTGCAGGCGAAAAACGCTCCCGATAAATGCCCGGTCTGCGGTCACCCCGGGAGTGATTTCTTCAAGGTCGTCTGATCCTTCATCGATCCACGCAGGGCTGTCCAAATGGAATGAAGGGCAGCCCTGGCTGCCTTTGAGGATGGTTTCAGAACCTCTTCGGTCCCTTTCTGGTTGATATTCCTCGTGTTGGTCAGTGTTCCCCCGGTTGGGCTGCTAATTCGCAAAAAAACTATTCCCTGTTGGGATTGTCTCTCGGGGGTATTGCAATCCCTGGCGCCAGCGTGATGATCCCGACCTTCCTGCTTTTCCCCCTCTTTGTGATGATCACCTGGCTGCTGGCATATACAGGTACCCAGGTGAAGACGTGCCTTCACGCGAATGGGGTGCTGGCATTGCGGGTCGTCTTCGCTACCGTATATTTCACCACCCTTCTGGCTGGTGATCAGAAGAACAGTGTCATCCAAATTCAAAACCAGCAACCCTGATCCTGGCAGCGAAAGCGATTGCCAGTGGATCCGGG
>DNOU01000029.1:0-1127 GCA_003501835.1 Anaerolineaceae bacterium
TGGTGGTGGCAGGCATTGTGGAGCTGGAAGCCATGCTCACCAAGGCGGGCTGCAAAGTGGGGGATGCTCTTTACCTGACCAAACCGTTGGGCTTTGGAACCATCACCACTGCATTAAAGCGTGGATCGGCAAAGGATGAAGATGTAAAAACCGCCGTGAGCTGGATGGTACGCCTGAACCGCGAAGCCAGCGAAATGGCTGTGGCATTTAACCTCAAGGGCGGGACCGATATTACCGGGTACTCCCTGATCGGTCATGCCATGGAGATGACCCTGGCCAGCCGTGTGGGTTTTCGCCTTCACTTTGAACAGATACCCATCCTCGAAAATGCATACTCCTATGCACGGCTGTCCATTTTCCCAGGGGGCTCAATTGACAACCTGCTGCATTTCGAGAGCGGTGTGCATTATCGACGCGAACTGGAGGAGTATCAAAAGATGCTGCTCTTTGATGCCCAGACCTCGGGCGGTCTGTTGCTTTCGGTACCGGAGGAGAAGAAGGAACTCTGGGAAGCAAAGGCAGCCTCAGCTCAGCTGCCCATGTGGCATGTCGGTGAGGTCATCGACGGCAGCGGAATTGAAATTGTGTAAATTGAGGGACAAGTAAGCTGTGAGCAGTTACTGGACGAGAAGTCCCATCTTTAGCACCCGCGGCATGGTCGCCAGCAGTCAACCGCTGGCAAGTGCTGCAGGCGTACGCATCCTTGAAGCGGGCGGTACCGCTGCAGATGCGGCTGTGACTGTGGCATCCATGCTGAATCTGACAGAGCCCTGCTCCACAGGTCTGGGCGGTGATGCCTTCGTCCTTTACTACCAGGCATCCAGTCGAAAGGTTTTTGCCCTGAATGGATCGGGTCATTCACCCATGGCGTTGACCCTTGAGCGCTTGAAAAAAGAAAACCTGGAAAAGGAATTACCGGCCGTTCATCCGTATACCGTGACCGTCCCGGGAGCCTGTGCGGCCTGGTGTGACCTTTCGGAGCGTTTTGGAAAGCTCCCGCTGGATGCCCTGTTTGCCGACGCCATTGACCTGGCTGAAAAGGGCTTTCCCGTCGCGCCGCTCACATCCTACTTCTGGCGGCGGGGTGCCGAGCACCTTCAGGGAACTGCCCTCAACTTTGACGAGTT
>DNOU01000029.1:1170-3669 GCA_003501835.1 Anaerolineaceae bacterium
AACGTGCGAGTGTGGGAATGCCCGCCCAATGGACAGGGAATCACCGCATTGCTGGCGCTGAACCTGCTTGAAGGTTTTGACCTGGCATCGCTTGATCCACTCTCGGCTGAACACATGCATCTGGAGATTGAAGCCATGCGGCTGGCATTCGCTGATGCCAGGCATTTCGTGGCGGATCCTGACCAGGCCCCGGCTCCCCTGAATGGATTGCTGGACAAGGCCTATGCCGATGAACGACGCCGCCTGATCGACCCCAGGCGCGCTGCGAAAGCGGTGAAAAACGGTACGCCTGTCGGCAGTTCAGACACGGTCTACTTCTGCGTGGTGGATGACCGCGGCAACGCCTGTTCGATGATCAATAGCAACTACATGGGGTTCGGCACCGGCATTGTCCCCAAGGGGTGGGGCTTCAGCCTGCAGAACCGGGGACACAACTTCTCACTTGATCCGCATCATCCCAATGCCCTGGGTCCCGGCAAGCGTCCTTATCACACCATCATCCCCGGTATGATCACCCGCGAAACTGACCAGAGCCTGTACGCACCCTTCGGGGTGATGGGCGGATTCATGCAGCCACAGGGGCACGTCCAGGTGGTCAGCGCCATGATCGATCATGGGATGAACCCGCAGGAAGCGCTTGAGATGCCGCGTTTTTGCATTGAGCCTGAAGGAAACGGAACCGCGACCGCCATTGAGGATGGCGTCCCGATGGAAACCTTTCACCGGCTGCAGAAAATGGGGCATCCTTTAAAATGGCTTCAGGGAATGCAGCGTGCCCAATTTGGAAGAGGACAGATCATCCGCCGCAATCCAGACACCGGTGTACTGGAAGCCGGCAGCGATCCACGGGCAGACGGCTGCGCCGTCCCGGTGTTGTAAGCTCACAGCCTCACCAACCAATCTTCATGGATTGCCAGATACTTATCCAACTGGCCATTTGGGTCAATTTGGCATCCATTCCAATCTTTATTGTGGTGTTAAAATTCAAGCATGCTTAAAGTCACTGAACATATTCAGGGAATCCTGAACACCCTGCCTGAAAAACCTGGCTGTTACATTATGAAAAATGCAGCCGGTCAGGTGATCTATGTGGGCAAGGCTGTGGTACTCAAAAACCGGGTCCGCTCGTATTTCCAGGATCGCGGACAGCATGACCGCAAGGTGCGCAAGCTGGTGGAGCAGATCGCTGACCTGGAGTGGATCGTGGTGGGATCAGAGCTGGAGGCGCTGATCCTGGAAATGAACCTGATCAAGAAATACCGGCCGCGGTTTAATGTCCGCCTGAAGGATGACAAACGCTATCCGTACATCAAGGTGCACCTGGCGGATCCATTCCCCAAGGTTACCGTCACCCGCCAGATGGAAAACGACGGCTCGCGGTATTTTGGACCTTACACCAGCGTCTGGGCAGTGCACCAAACCCTGGACGTGCTGCGGCGGATTTTCCCCTATCTTACCTGCGACCGGGTGATCACCGGCAAAGATCCCCGTCCCTGCCTGTACTACGATATCAAATTATGCACAGGCCCCTGCATTGGCGCGATCCACCAGGTGGAATACCGGAGAATGATCGAGGATCTGTGCTCTTTCCTGGATGGGCACACGGAGCCCGTCATTCAACGGTTGAAGAGCGAAATGGAGGATGCTTCAGAGCAATTGCTCTATGAAAAAGCAGCCACTGTGCGTGATCAATTGAATGCCATCGAACGTGTGGTGGAAAAGCAAAAGGTCATCACGGATGACCAGAGCGATTCAGATGTCCTGGCGATCGCCCGGGCAGACGGTGACGCCATGGTGCAGATCTTCTTCATTCGCAACGGCAAATTACTGGGACGGGAGTACTTCGTGCTGGAAGGCACAGAAGAGACGAGCGACAGCGAAGTGATCGGGGAATTCATGAAGCAGTTCTACAGTGAAGCCGCCCTGATTCCGAGCAAGGTACTGCTGCCCAACGAAGTGGAAGAAGCGCAGATCATCAACCAGTGGTTGAACACCCGCCGCGGCGGCAGCAAGGTGCAGCTCCTGGTGCCTAAAAAAGGGGTGAAACAGGAACTGGTGCAAATGGCGACCGAAAATGCAGTCGAGACGCTGCAATCTCTACGCGCCCAATGGAATGCTGACAAGAGCAAGCAAACCGAAGCGCTCACGGAGATCCAGGATGCACTTGGACTGACCTCGCCTCTCAACCGAATCGAATGCTACGACATTTCCAACACCCAGGGCACGGCAAGCGTAGGGTCGATGGTGGTGTTTGAGAGCGGGGTGCCCAACAAAGCGCTCTACCGCCACTTCAACATCAAAACCGTTTCCGGTCCGGATGATTTTGCCAGCATGGAAGAGGTGCTCGAAAGACGCTTCAAACGCTGGCAGTCCGCCCAGGAAATGACCGGACCGGGGGTCAAGAAAGACCCCGCTTTTGCATTTCTACCCGACCTGTTGATGGTGGATGGCGGAAAGGGTCAACTGGGCAGGGCAGTGAAGATCCTCGACGATTTCGGC
>DNOU01000133.1 GCA_003501835.1 Anaerolineaceae bacterium
AACTGATCCCGATCATGGATGAGACTTCCACCTACAACCAGCAGGATCTGATGCACCTTTACCTGCTGCAATCGGATGTCAGCCTGGCATATGCCGAAGCTGAATCACTGGTGGTGTACATCATGCAAACCTACGGCGGCATGGAGGCAGTCTGGAAACTGGCGCGTGCTGATGATGACCTGCAGGATTTTGATGCCTCCCTGCAGCAGTCTTTCGACGTAACCTACGCAGACTTTGATCATGATTGGCGTGAATGGCTGCAGAAGAATTTTGGGTCTTAATTTCGCATCGCGATCGATAGCGTACCCACAGGGCAAGCATTTCCATCCATTCTAGAGTAATGTAGGTTGTATTTGTCCGATTATCTCAGCTTGTTGTATAATAATACAGATTGAATTTGTCCGATTATCGCAGCTTATTGTATAATTCGCTTCACATGGCCACTCCCACCCTTTATCTATTGGAAGCAAAACCTGGCGACCAGGTCCGCATAATTGGCCTGGGAAACAGATCCATCACCCGCCAAAAACTGCAGCAGTACGGTTTGTTTGCAGGAGATATCGCCCGGGTGGTGCGTATTGCCCCCTTCGAAGGTCCCATTCTGCTGAACATCAACGGGCGCGAAATCGCCCTGGGTGAAAGCATTGCCGCACAGATCCTGATTGAAAGAATCTCATGAGAATTGCGCTGATCGGACAACCCAATTGCGGGAAAAGTACGCTGTTTAACCAGGTTGCCGGTTACAAAGCAGAGACCGGCAACTTTTCGGGCACCACGGTGTCGTTCACCGAAAGCAAGGTCCGAGTCGCCGGGCAGGTGCTCGACCTGGTGGACCTGCCGGGAACCTACACCCTTGAAGGCACCAATCCTGCCGAAGCTGAGGCGCAACGCTACCTCGCCTCCAGCAACGTGGATGTGATCATCAACGTGGTGGACGGCACACACCTTTTGCAAGGGTTGGAACTGACCCTTGAATTGCTCGAGTTGAAGCGCCCCATGCTGGTCGCCATCAACATGATGGATGACGCGATGCGCCTGGGGATGAAGATCGACGGTCCCGGACTGCAGGAGCGCTTCGGCGTTCCAATGATGCCGCTTGTGGCAAAAAAGGGGCGCGGAGTAAAACCGTTGTTCCTGAAAGCGCGCGAGATGGCAGGCTCGGTTCCGCCTGAGAATGAATTCAATTCCGGCACCTCCTCAGCGTTGGACCGCCACCGCAAAGCGGATGACCTGGTACAGACCTATGTTCTACAACAGGAACACAAGACCACCTTCCGCGACCGGCTGGATGATGTGCTGCTGCATCCGTTCTGGGGCTATATTGCCCTGGTCGTGATCCTTTACCTGTTTTTCCAGGGTGTTTTCCAGGTGGGGAGCCTCATCGAGCAGCCCGTCCTGGCGCTTTTCGATAATCTCGACAAACTGATGCTCAATGCCATCGGACCCAAAACCCTGGGGGCTCAATTGCTTTCCGGCCTGGTACAGGGTATTTCAGGCGGGCTGGCGATTGCCCTTCCGTATCTGGTACCTTTCATGATCGGTCTCGGCTTTTTGGAGGATATTGGTTATCTTCCGCGCATCGCCTTCCTGATGGACGGCTTGATGCACCGCATTGGACTGCACGGCAAAGCCATTGTGCCCTTTATCCTGGGATTTGGCTGCAATATTCCGGCGGTGATGTCCACCCGCATCCTGGAGGAAAAGAAAGACCGCTTCATCTCCGCAGCCCTGGCGGTGCTGGTGCCCTGTGCTGCCCGCCTTTCAGTCATTTTCGGACTGGTGGCTTTTTACCTGGGGCCAGCCTGGGCGTTGGGCATTTACCTGCTCAACATCCTGGTGATTGCGCTGATGGGACGTTTGCTTACCTGGTTGCTGCCAGAAGACACTCCGGGACTGATCCTTGAAATGCCCACCTACCGCATGCCCACTCTGAAGACGGTGTGGGCGAAAACCTGGTTCAGGGTCAAGGATTTCATCGTCGAAGCCTGGCCGCTTTTGATTGCAGGCAGTGTGGTTCTCGCCGTTTTGACCTACTTCAACCTCAGCTCTGTTCTTGATACACTGGTGCGCCCGTTCACCTGGGTGCTTGGACTGCCTGCTCAAACCGGTGTTCCGCTCATCTTTGGGGTGCTGCGTAAAGAACTTTCGATGATCATGCTGCGCCAGGCGATGGGTGTGGCAGATTTCAGCCAGGCGCTAACGAAGCTGCAAATGTTGACGTACACTGTGTTCATCGTCTTCTACATTCCCTGCCTGCCCACCCTGTCAGTGCTCAAGCGCGAGTTCAACAGCCGGGATATGTTCAAGATCGTCGGCTTTACTCTCGCTGTAGCCACCCTCACTGCGCTCATTGTCCGCGCTATTGGATCCATCTTCCTTACTTAAGGGAACCAACCGTTCGCGATTTTCGTCTTATGAAAGTGCGCTCCCCGGGGATCCAGGGACGACAAGGAGAATGGAGTTGCGCCGGTTCATCAATCGATCTTCCCTAATGGTATTGTTTTTGGCTCTTACAGCCTGTGTCGGGACGACGTCCACGCCCACCGCGGTGATTCTTCCAGTGGAAACCACGCCTTCCAGCGCGCCGTTCCCCATCATCACCACTGCCGNNCTCAGAATGCAATACTGCAGACCGGGGTAAATCTGAGGACAGGCCCGGGAATGCTTTTCGATATTATTGACACTTTCCCGCAGGGTCAAAGCGTGCTGGTACTGGGTCAGGCGCCTGCGGGTGATTGGTACCAGGTGAAAACCGCCGACAGCCGGACAGGGTGGATGCGCTCAGCCGTACTGACTCTGGACGGGCTGGCAATGAACCTGCCGGAGATTCTGCCAACCGATGTGATCACGATCAAAGGTCATGTGTACACCTCCAGCAAGAATCCTGCTTCCAGGGTCGGGGTCTCGTTGCTGGAAATGGATTCCAACACCAGTCCGCAAAAGGACGTGGGCAATACCAATGCCTTCGGCGAGTGGTACATCTATCTGCCGGCGTCGCTTGCCGGGCAATGGGCGCTGAGAGTGGATTCATACTCTTGCGAGAGCAACACTGTCAACAGCGCATGCACGCTGATCGGTCAGTTCCCGCCCGCGCAGACGGTGACACTACCCCAGGCGGAAGGCACCTGGGTCGATTTCGAAATGCTGCCGTGACTGTCAGCAGGAAGGTAGTCCATTCATTTTCCGGGGCTTTTTTATTCAAGCTTTTGGAATTAAGGGCGGTTGGAAACTGATCCGGCCGCTTATGTTTTGTGTTATGCACTTAATCACTGCAGAATGAATTTTTTTGCAGTGAACCAGCAGAGAGCCTCAAGATGAAATCGTCCGCCGTCATCCTCCCCCAATAACAAAAACACAGAATCGGGAGAGGATTTGGCGTGATAGCCGGTTGCGAAAAAAAGGCAAAATCAGTTTGGGGAGAACATTGATCAATTCATCAATATCCACTAGTTATAGATCATTTCATCAATATCCATCCTCCCCGTATAAATAGATATATTTATCTATAATATTATTCTATAGATTGAATTCTCTATATTAATGTGCTATAAAGGAAGCAGCCTTTTTTACCGGCACAAAGGAATCCATGTCCGAAGAAAACAACTGGAAAGCAGTGCTCACCGGAGATATCATCCGTTCGACCAAAATGCAGCCTGATCAACGGGTGGCATTGTATTCCACCTTTACCGACCTTTCGGTCTTCTTGAAGCACAATTACCCTGCCATTGTGATGTACGATATCAGCAACTTCCGCGGGGATGGCTGGCAGCTCGTTTGCCAGCAACCTGAACATTCGCTTGAGGTGGGGCTTTTCATCCGCAGCTATTTGCGATTTTCCTTCAAGGAAGAGAAACTTGATACCCGTTTTGCCATCGGTATTGGCAGGATCCATTTCATCCCGCGCGAGAATGTTTCGGCGGGCGACGGCGAAGCCTTTACCCTCTCAGGAACGATGCTGGATTCTCTGAACGCCGAGAATATGGCTGTGGTTTTGCCCGGTAAAGATGATCTGGTACAGCCCGCGTTGGACGGAATGGTCGGATTGCTGGATTTCATCATCAGCCGGTGGAGCCCGGGGCAGGCGCAGGCAATCTTCTGGGCGCTGCACAGGTTCAAACAGGACGAAATCGCTGCAAATTGGAAACCGTCGCCCATCACTCAAGCGTCGGTTTCGGCGATTCTCAAGGCAGCGGGTTGGAGCCGGGTGAAAATGAGTCTATCTGTGTTTGAGAAGCTCGTCAATCAAGCCGCCTCGCGGGCAGAAGTCAGGTGACCTTGTTGAGTTCAGACTATATCCGTGTGTTCATGATCCTGCTGCTTGCCCACCTCCTGGGAGATTTCGTGCTGCAATTCGGCTGGATCCAGCAGAAGAAGAAACGCTGGCCGGTCCGCCTGCTCCACAGCGCCATCCAGGCTGCCCTGGCTTACGTGCTGATCAGCGCCTGGAACCTCTGGTGGGTGGCGGTCATCACTGGTGTCACCCATTTCTTCATCGACTGGGGTAAATCCAGCCTGAAGACCACACGCATGCGGGTCCAACTTGTGGATCAGCTGCTGCATCTTCTTGTGATCATCGGATTGACGGGATATGTGGTTATGTATAGCGGATCGCTTCCGGCATGGTTAACCTGGCAGCCGGTTTTTGGCTGGCGGTTGGCGGTCGTATCGGCGGCAATTATCCTGCTCGTGCCCTGCGGTGGTTACCTCATTGGCGGCTTTATGTCACCGTATATGGATCAGTTGGATAGGTATTACGCCAAACAGAACAAAGTGGGATCCGCTGATCTGAAAAAGCCTGTCAAGGGGCTTGAAGACGGCGGCAAGATCATTGGATTTCTCGAACGGCTGTTGATCCTTGTGTTCATCCTGGCCGATCAGTATGCCGGAATCGGCTTTCTGATCGCTGCCAAATCGATCTTCCGCTTTGGTGAATTCAAGGAGAGCGAAAACCGCATGGAAGCGGAATATATCATCATCGGCACTTTTGCCAGCTTCCTGTACGCCATCGTCATCAGCCAGGGAGTCCGCTGGCTGATTGGGCATTGATCCATAATCAGACAACACAATTCACCCTGTGAATCATGCTCCTGCATCCCTGTTCCCGCTGCAAATTCTGCATCAAGAGTAGTGCAATCGTATCGTCCATACCCGTCTCTACCCGCAGTCCATGGTGCCCATCCCTGCCGTGGTGATGCGCCGGTGGGGGGTACCCGTTCGTCAAACGTAGCCTTCCCAGTACGGAGGAACTGACCGGCCTTTCCTGCGCATCCTCACCAGCCTCAAGTAGTCACCTGAATTTACCTCCCTGCATTTTCGCAGGGTGGTTTCAATACCGGATGAATTCCGCTAAAAATGCTGCCGATCTGGCAGGTTTTTCCCGCTAAATTCGCTCAATTGGCAGGTAGATTTTTGTCTTCATTGGTGGCAAAATGTTGCTGTAAATATAGAACAATAATTCTATTTCAGGAGGTGTTCATGACACCCACGCCGCTCCCTCAAACCATGGAGGGTTTTGAAAAGGAAATTGAATTTCTCCGGACATTGATCCAGGACATCAGCGGGAAACTTACCCGCGATACCGGGCTCGATCAGATGCTCGAAATGCTGGACAAGGTGGGCAAGGCTGCGCCGCAGCTGGCGCGCCTGGTCAAAGCACAGCACGAGCTTGCCAGCAGTGAGCTTGATCCGGCATCACTGCTGCGGCAGGCTCTGGATGAATTGCGACAGGAATGGCCGGAGTTCCGTGCCTTTTGCGAGGAATTCGATCCTCAGATCGGCAAGAACCAATGAACCGCAATCCTGATCCACCTGCGCTGACGCCCGAAGACCGCGAAAATCTGCACACCATGAGGCTCATTCACCGCCGTCACATGGAGGAGGAACGCCTCGCGCGGCAAATCAAGCGTCTTTTGTACGACTTAAAAACCCGCATCAACCTGTCAACCACATCTGTCGGAGAGCAATGACCGATTCGCCGTATGTCAAGACAGCAAAAAAGCTGTTGCGGGAACCCTTGCTTTTTGTAAACGCCGCTTCTCGAATCAAGCTACGCAATTATCAGCGTGAAGTATTTGAAGCGGTCATCGACTCTGTCCTGCTCAACAAAGGGCTGACCTTTGTAGTGATGTTCCCCCGCCAATCGGGCAAGAACGAGCTGCAGGCGCAGATTGAAACCTACCTGCTCTCCCTCTTCTCACAGCTGCCGGTGGAAATGATCAAGGTCTCACCCACTCTGCAGCCTCAGGCTTTGAATGCCATGCGCCGCCTGGAGAGAACAGTGAAGAAAAATATCCTGGTCAGCGGGTTGTTGCACAAGGAAGCCGGTGCGCTTTACCGCATGTGCAAAGCCAGCATCACCTTTCTCTCCGGCGCTCCTGAAAGCAATATCGTCGGCGCAACGGCATCCGCATTGCTGGAAGTGGATGAGGCTCAGGACGTGTTGATCGACAAGTTTGACCGCGACATTGCCCCGATGGCTGCCTCCACCCATGCCACACGTGTATTCTGGGGCACTGCCTGGACCAGTCAAACCCTGCTGGGGCGCGAACTACAGGCAGCCCGTCAGGCTGAAGCTGCAGACGGCATCCGACGCGTGTTTACCCGCAGCGCTGAGGATGTTTGCGCCGAGGTACCGGCGTACGCCCGTCACGTACAGGAGGTGATTGCCCGCCAGGGGCGGGATCATCCCCTGGTACGAACGCAGTATTTTTCCGAGGAGATCGACAGCCAGGGAGGGATGTTCCCGCCAGAACGCATTGCCCGCATGACCCTGGTCGCCGGGGATTTCACCGTTCCACCCGCCGCACCCCAGCCAGCCAAACGATACGCTCTGCTGCTGGACGTGGCAGGTGAAGATGAAGGGGTGCGCGGGTTGGACGGCAAGCTTCACCTTTCCAACCCGGCCCGCGATGCAACGGCATTGACGATGGTGGAAGTCTCCTTCGGGCAGGAAGAATTATCCACAACAGGGGAAAAAGTTATCCACACCCCTGTGGAAAACAGCCATGCCCTGCGGCAGCCTGTTTATTCACCGGTGCGGCGCTGGCAATGGCTGGGAACCGATCATACCACCCTGCTGAACGAGATCCGCCGCATCGCACTGGACTGGCATGCCCAGGCAGTGGTTGTGGATGCCACCGGGGTGGGAGCCGGGTTGGCTTCCTTCCTCGAAAATGCGCTGCCCGGCAGGGTCATTCCCTTCGTGTTCAACGCCGCTTCCAAATCGCGGCTGGGATGGGATTTTTTGGCTGTGGTGGATTCGCACCGTTGGCGGGAACCCCGTTACAGCCCCGAACTGCAGGCTGCAGAGGTCAGTCACCAGGCAGAGTTCCTGCGCCAGCTCCGGGCATGCACCTTCAGCGTTTCACCCGGTCCCGAGCAGCACATTCGCTGGGGCGTTCCGGAGGGGGCGCGCGACGAACAGGCAGGTACGTTGCTGCATGACGACTGGATCCTGTCAGCAGCCCTGTGCACCCTGCTCGAGCAGCGTGACTGGACCAGCGCAGCTCCCGCCCTGATCGTCCAGGCAGCAGACCCGCTGCGGGAAATGGAGGGGAAATTCTGACATCATCCCAACATCCACTGCACCTGTGAAATCCATTGGACAAAACAAGGAGAATAAATGCTTTACGGAATTGATGCAAGTCATTACCAGGAATTGATCGATTGGAAGCGGGTCAAAGCCAGCGGCATTCGCTTTGCAATTCTCAAAGCGAGCGAAGGTGTGGGGTATGAAGACCCCATGTTCGAACAAAATGTACGCGGTGCACTTGAAAACGGCATTCTGCCTGGCAGTTACCATTTCTTTTTACCGCGTCTGGATCCCGTCCAGCAGGCCAAACACTACTCATCTGTTTTGAAGGATTCCCTGGGCAAGCGGGCATGCCTTCCTCCCTGCATCGACCTCGAGACATCTGGTCCGGGACGGGAAGGGTTGAACCAGTCAGTGAGGTTGTTCCTGCAGGAAGTGGAAGCACAGACCGGCAGGCGCGCCATGATCTACACATCCCCTGGTTTTTGGACGACCTACCTGCCGCAACCGGTGCTTTCTCAAAACCGGATCATCCGCAGCAACATCGAATGGGCTGTGTCGCATCCTTTGTGGCTGGCGCATTACACCACCGGCTGGCCTTTGCAGGTCTATCCATGGGCAGGTTGGACGATCTGGCAGTATTCCAGTTCAGGCAGGATTGGCGGTATTGCCACACGAGTGGATTTGAACCTCTTCAACGGCAGCCTGGATGGCCTGGCGGATCTGGCATCAGGGTCGGTAGTATGAGCGGCAAACCCTCCCTCATGTCCCGCTGGCTGCAAAAACAAGTGGACCGCCAGGTGAGAGCGGCTCTGGCTTCCACAGAACCTTTCTACGACCGCGATCTGCGCGGAAGCGCTTCTGAGCTTGACCGTTTTTCTTACGACCGCGACCGCCTGTTACGGGATGCACTTGAAGCCTGGCGGGTGAATCCCCTAGCACGGCGCATCGTGGGGTTGACTTCGCAGTATGTGGTCGGCGGAGGGATCACCTTTTCATGCCCGCACACTGCCACCGCCTCCTTCCTGGATGCCTTTTGGAACCATTCACTCAACAATATCACCATTCGCGCTTATGAATGGTGCGATGAACTCACCCGCAGCGGCAACCTTTTTTTACTGCTCAGCAGTGATGCTGCAGGCATGACCTATGTGCGGGCTGTGCCTGCCAGCCAGGTGAAGACCATCCTCACCCGCGAAAACGATCTGGATCAGGAAATCGCTTACGAGATAAAGCCCCAGGAACCTGGAGAAGAGTCACAGACCTGGCCGGCATTTGATGCGCACCAAACCGCTTGCGCGGATGGTTCCTTTTCACCCGCCATGCTGCACTATGCCATCAACCGACCGGTGGGTTCTGTTTGGGGTGAATCCGACCTTGCTCCCGTCCTGCGCTGGCTCAGCCGCTATGCCAGCTGGCTGGAAGACCGCGCTCGTCTGAACCACTTTCGAACCGCTTTCCTTTACGTGGTGCGCTCACGCTTTACGTCAGAAGCCGAACGCAGAGCCAGGCAATCCAGCCTCAATGCCGCCCCTCCCTCACCCGGTTCCATACTGGTGACCGACGAGGGAGAAACATGGGATGTCCTTCATCCCGGGCTGGAAGCCAATGATGCCGCCAATGACGGCATGGCGCTCAAGAAATTGATCGCTGCCGGCGCGGGCATCCCGTTGCACTTTTTGGCAGAACCCGAAGGTACGACCAGAACGACAGCCGAAGCTGCAGGCGGACCCACCTACCGCCACTTTGAACAGCGGCAGAAATTTTTCCTCTGGCTGCTGCAAGATCTGATGAAGAAAGTGCTGCAGCGCCGTGCAATGGTCGATCACAGGGTGTCCGGAAAAGCTGAGATTCACCTGCACGGTGCGGATATCTCAGCTCGCGACAACCTCTCGCTGGCCATGGCAGCATCGAGCATGCTCGGGGTGCTCAACGAAACCCGCGGCCGGGGTTTGATCGACGACGCTGAATTCCTGCGTCTGGTCTACCGCTTCAGCGGCGAGGCAGTCAATGTGGAGGAAATGCTTAGCCGCGGCCGGGAAGCCGGACCTGCCCCATCAGCCAGTACCAGGCCACCGGCTGCGAAGCTTTACCCTGTTGAACCGGAGACCGGCGAGCTCAAAGATTCAATTGAAGGAGGAAACCTGTAGATGACAGAGGGAAACAACAAGATCGTATCGCACCGCCAATGTTTTTCGGGAACGGGCACCCAAAACCCGGAAGGAAATTTTGAGATCCTGGCGATCACCGCAGGCGAAGGCAACGGTTGGATATTCTCATCCGAAGTGCTGCAATCCTCGCTGCCTCTCTGGGATCAGGTGCAAAGCTTCATTGACCATTCCTGGGGTGGACGCTCGGTGCGCGACCTGGCAGGAGTATGCACTCAACCGCAGTGGGATGCAGAGCGCAGTGGAATCCGCCTGATGCTCACTCCAGCAGGTCCTTCGGCAGCGCTGTTGCGAGAGGTGGGAGTCTCCATCAAGCATGCCGCTCCTTCCCTGCCGGAAATCGGTTTTTCGGCTGACCTGCTCTTTTCAGCTGAAGGTAACCGTGTCGACAGGATCGAGCATGTTTTTTCCGTGGACCTGGTGGTCCGTCCTGCGCGGGGAGGTGCATTTCTGCCCGCCAATGAAGTTCAGCTTTCAATCAATGAAATCCAATCATACAAGGAGAACCGTGTGAAAGAAGAAAACCTGCCATCCCCCCGGATTGAATCCGCTAACAAGACCCTGGCAGCCGCGCCGGCAGATCAGGATCAGCAGCTTGGAACCTGCGCCAGCCTGCTGGATGCCACACTTGCCAATGTCGGCCTGCCCGAAAGTGTCTCCCGCCGTCTGCGCAACCAGTTCAGCGGTCGGGTGTTCGACCCGTCAAAGCTGCAGCAGGAGGTCAACGACGCGTTGGAACTGGTCAGTGAATTGACTGGCGCAGCAGTGGTGAAAGGACCCGGGCGTATCAGTGAAATGACCTCCTCTGAGGACCAGATCACCGCTGCGGTGCACGACCTTTTGGGAGCCAAACGCCCCGC
>DNOU01000070.1 GCA_003501835.1 Anaerolineaceae bacterium
CCCACCGAAAGAACCATCGTGTGCCACACATCGCCGTCGATGTAAATGGCCATATCCGTTGTGCCGCCGCCAATATCACAAACGATGACGCCCATCTGGCGTTCGTTTGGGCCAAGGACCACTTCGCCTGATGCCAGGGGGTTGAGTACGAACTGAGTCACATTCACCCCTGACGCCTGAACGCATTGGCGCAGGTTTTCAACAGTGGCTGCTGCAGCGGTGATGATGTGGGCTTCCACTTCCATGCGGTAACCATGCATGCCCACCGGCATATGGATACCCTCCTGACCATCCACGGTAAAGCCACGCTGGATGACATGGATGATTTCACGGTTGTGGGGGATGGCAATGGCCTGGGCAGCCTCGAGGGCACGGTAGACATCATTCTCTTCGATGGTTCCACCTGAAATGCCCACCACACCCTTTGAGTTGACAGATGAAACATGCGAGCCTGCCAGACTCACCAGGGCGGAGGTGATTTCCAACCCGGAGGTGCGTTGAGCTTTCTCGATGGACCGGGCGATGGATTGCGAAGCTTCAGCCAGATCGATTACGGTGCCTTTTTTGATGCCCTGGGAAGGCTCAATTCCCACTCCCAGCACCCGCATGCCCTGATTTTCTTCAAGGCGTGCCACAAGGGTGCAAACCTTGGTCGTTCCGATATCAATTCCGACTACGATAGGCTCATCCATATTCACTACTCCGTCCGGTAATATGGTGCATGCGGAAATTCAACACTGATCATCACAGGGGTGATACCTTCCCGGGATAATTTGTCCACAATGGTCTGATATTCGGCTTCCTTGATCTGCAGGTCTGCCAGATTGATGCCGAAGAAGACTTTCCAACCCCTGGGATCGATCCAGCCCATTCCATCGATGGGATCGTACACCAGTGAGGCTCCTTGGGGTAATTTGCTGGTGAGCTCGATGGCTGCCTTCAACACATTGGGATCCATCTGTGGGATGATGATTTCATCACTGGTTGACGCCATCTGGTTCGTCAAAGCCAAGCGCGCATAATCCAGAACTCCCTGGGTGGTTTCAATGGGGTTGGTGAGCGGAGGAGTGACACTGCTCTGGATGGTAACCAGGTTGGCTGCCTCACCGCGAACCGGCATGACAATGCCGTCCTGGTCAATCCAAAGGGATTGATCGCCTGATTTCCAGGTGAGTATGGGCTGCCGTTCAACTGCCTGCACCACTACGCCCCTCTTAAGCGAGGTGTGAATTTGCACATTCTCAAGCTCAGGGAAGGATGCGCTGATGGCTTTGATGGCCTTGCCCCGATCCAGGGTGAAAACGGACGAGGCAGTGGTGTGAAGGACAGCTGCAATATCACCCTGGGGAATGCGCTGGATTCCCTCCACCGCGACTGCATTGATTTGAAAAGCCGGCAAATTCACCAGGAGCAGTACCGTGATAATCAGGGCAATCATCAACGTGCCCGAAACCATTTTCCAGTCAAAGTGGATGATGGGAATGGCAGGCAGGCGAATTTCGACTCCGTTGGCGCCAGTGGCATACATCATCTTGCGGCGGGGAGTGGTATGTACAGCAGCTGAACGACCCATTGGGGCGTAAGGATAACTGCGACCCGATACCGGAATGGATGGAGAAGCGGCAGGTTTTGCAACCCTCTGCCGGGTATTGGAGAGCCGGGTCTGATTTTCCTGAAGGCGTTTGCGACGCAGCTGCTCAGACCGCGATGAAACCTCTTGTCTACGTTCTGTCATTCTCCCCTCCGATAAATTCGCTGTGTGTGGTCGCGTTCACTTTTGCGTTCCTGGGCGAGCTGGATGAGACGCTTTACCAGTTCAGGGTAGTGAATGCCTGAAGCCTCCCAGAGTTTGGGATACATGCTGATCCGCGTGAAGCCGGGGATGGTATTGATTTCACTAAGGAAAAACTCGTTGGAATCCCGATCAAGCAGGAAATCGACACGTGCCATACCTGCGCAATCCACCAGCCCGTAGGCTTTGATTGCTGTTGCCTGGATCTTGCCGGCGAGGGCGGCGTCCACTTTGGCTGGAATCACCAGCTCTGAATTGTCGTTGATATATTTCGCGTCATAGGTGTAAAATTCAGCACCCGGCAGGACTTCACCAATCACCGAAGCCTGAGGATGGTCATTTCCAAGTACACTTACCTCAATTTCACGTGCGTTCACGCCTTGTTCCACCATGATCCGGCGATCATAACGGGCAGCTTCAAGCAGTCCTTCCACCAGGTCGCTGGCGCCGAAACATTTGCTGACTCCCACTGAAGAACCCAGATTAACGGGTTTTACAAACACCGGGTAAGTCAAAGATGCTTCAACCTGGGAAATCACATCCGCAATTCCCGATTCGAGTTCATGCCGGTTGACCAGGAGTGAATCTACCACGGGAATCTGATTTGCCCGCATCACCTCTTTGAAGAGTGCCTTGTCCATACCCACTGATGAAGCCAGTACACCGCCACCGACGTAAGCCACGTCTGCGAGTTCAAGTAATCCTTGCAGGGTACCGTCTTCACCAAAAGTACCGTGGATGAGAGGGAAAATTACATCCAGGCGGGCAAAGGGTTCAAGAATGTCACCGAGAGGAGACCGGGTGAGGTGGTAAAGTGTGGCATTC
>DNOU01000056.1:0-7679 GCA_003501835.1 Anaerolineaceae bacterium
GGATCGCCTGGTCAAGGTCTGCCAGTAGATCTTCAATATTTTCGATACCCACACTCAGACGGATGAGTCCGTCACTGACCCCGGTTTGAAGCCGGATTTCCGGCGGCACATTCACATGACTCATGCTGGCCGGGTGTGAAACCAGGGTATCAGTATTGCCCAGGCTCACCGCCAGGGTGGCTACCTGCACGCGGTTCAAAAGAGCAATCCCGGCATCATACCCGCCTTTGAGCTCAAAGGCAATCATCCCACCGGGTGCCAGCATCTGCTTGAACGCCAGGGCGTGATCGGGGTGGCTCTTCAACCCCGGATAATGCACCCTTTCCACCCGCGGATGGGTTTCCAGAAATTCTGCGATGCGCTGTGCATTTTCGCAATGGGTTTTCATCCGCAACTCGAATGTCCGCAATCCCACAGCGGTCAGCCAGGCATCAAAGGGGCTGGGTACACCACCCAGGATCTTGTTGATCTTGTTCATTTCATTGCGCATGAATTCAGGATGCCTGCTGACCACCGCCCCGCCAATGATCAACCCGTGCCCGCTGAGATACTTGGTGGTTGAATGCACCACCACATCTGCGCCCATTGTCAACGGGCGTTGACAATAGGGTGAAGCAAAGGTGTTGTCTGCCATCAGCCAGCAACTGTGAGCATGGGCGATTCGTGCCACGCTTTCAATATCCACCAACGACAGCAGCGGATTTGAAGGAGTTTCGACGTACACCAGGTCCACCCTTCCAGCCCGAGCCATGGCTTCTTCCCAGTCTTCAACCCGCAGCCCTTTCGTCCAAACCAGACGGATGCCGTAATCCTCAGCCAGAGTCTTGAGAAAAGTGTATGTCGTTCCGTACAGTGACTCGTGAGTGACGATCGTTTGACCCTGTTTTACCTTGGCCAAAACAGCGGTGCTGATGGCTGCCATGCCCGAGGAGAAGATCATCCCCATCACTACTTCATCTGGATCCCTTTCCGGTGCAGCCCGCAGCAAGTCGAGTCCTTCAAGATAGGCAATTTTCCGTGCAAGGAGATCAAAATTGGGGTTTCCAAGACGGGTGTAGATGTACCCCTCTTCCTCCCCTTTGAACAGGGCTGCACCGGCTGCGGCATTCTCAAAAGCAAATGCCGAAGTTTCAAAGATCGGCATGGAATGTGAATGAAATGGGTGGTCTCCCTCGCCGGCGTGATTGACCAGTGTGCTGATACCCAGGGTAGATCGATTGTTCTTCATGCTTGTTTGCTCCCAAATCCAACGCAATGAGAAGATTAATGGGAATTATACCCAAACCTATATTTTGCGAGCGATCGATACGCGTGCCTCGAACCCGTTTGCCGTTTTCGTTTGCCGTTTTCGTTTGCCGTGTATAATGAATATGAGGGATTTTTTCGCCGAAAGGAATAGAATGAGCTTCCTGCTTGATCCAAATGTCGCCTACCTGCTCCTGGTGATGGGTATTGTGTTGGGAATCCTGGCTCTTTTTACCCCCGGAACAGGCGTGCTTGAGATTGGCGCCCTTTTTGCCATCTTCCTCGCCGGGTATGCCATCTACAACCTGCCCACCAATCTCTGGGCACTCATCCTGCTCTTAGTGGGAGTGGTGCCCTTTGTCATTGCGGTACGCAAATCCAGACAATGGATCTGGCTGATCCCCAGCATCGCCTCGCTGATCGTGGGTTCAGTTTTCCTCTTCCGCGCCGAAAACGGTTCCGCCACCATCAACCCATTTTTTGCCATCGTGGTCAGCTCTGCTGCCACGTTGCTACTCTGGTTCATCGGGCGCAAGAGCATTGACGTGATGAAACTAAAGCCGGTTCAAAGTCTCAACAACCTGATCGGCATGGTGGGTGAAAGCCGCACCGATATTTACAATGACGGCACGGTTTACGTCAACGGCGAGGAATGGAGCGCCCGCTCCAGCAAACCGATCAAAGCAGGAACCTACGTCCGCGTGGTCAAACTTGAAGGCCTGGTGTTGATCGTCGAAGCAGACAAACCTAACAGGTCGGGCAAGTGAAACCTGCCTGATTTTTAGCCTGAATTCATATCAAACACATAAGGAGGAACATATGTTCGGTAATGCCAATACCACATTGATTTGCCTGATTGGCGTCCTGGTCGTCATCCTGGTGATCTTTCTCGCAGCGGCGATCAAGATCGTACCGGAATACAAGCGCGTGGTCGTCTTCCGCCTCGGTCGCTGCATCGGTGCCAAAGGACCCGGTCTCGTGCTGCTAATACCGTTCATTGACCGCCCTGTGTTTGTGGACTTGCGCGAGCAGGTTCGCGAGATCCCGGCGCAATCTTCCATTACCCAGGACAATGCACCCATCTCCATTGATTTCCTGTGGTATTACAAGGTCTTCGATCCTGTGCAATCGGTGCTGCAGGTGCAAAACTTTGAACTGGCAGCCCAGGGTATCGCCACCACCACCTTGCGTTCCGTCATCGGCGGTATCCTGTTGGACGTGGTGCTGGCAGAACGCGAACGCATCAACACTGCGCTCCGTGCCCGCCTCGATGAAGTGACCGAACGCTGGGGTGTGAAGGTGACCAACGTGGAAATCCGCGAGATCGTGCCACCAAGAGACGTCCAGGAATCCATGAATCGCCAGCTGACCGCAGAACGTACCCGCCGCGCCATCGTCACCGAATCCACCGGTACCCGCGAAGCTGCCATCAACGTGGCTGAAGGTGATAAGCAGGCCAATATTTTGAAAGCCGAAGGCGAAAAGCAGGCCAACATTCTGAAGGCTGAAGGCGAACGTCAGTCTCAACTGCTGCGAGCAGAAGGATACCAGAAAGCTCTGGAAGCCATTTATGCTGCAGCCAAGGATATCGACCAGAAGACAATGACCCTGCAATACTTCGACACTCTCAAGGGCATGGCTCAAAGTCCATCCACAAAATACATCTTCCCGCTGGAATTCACCAGCCTTCTGAGCGATTTCGTTAAGAAGAACACAGGAAAAGAGTAAGCCAGGGAATAAAGCGATCGCGATGGGTTGGGTCCGAAAGTGGTCCCAACCCGTCCCTTTAAATGATGTTGAACACACCGGTCAACTATTCAATTGTCTCCGCCAACCTGCGGGATCTCGGCGCATTACGCGAGATTGAAAAAACCTGTTTTGGCTCTGATGCCTGGCCGCTGCTGGACCTGATCGGCATTTTGACCATGTCCGGTATTGTGCGACTGAAGGCGGTGGTGAACAACAGGATGGCGGGGTTTGTGGGCGGTGATCCACGGCGTGATGAAGGCATTGGATGGATCACCACCATCTGCGTGAGGCCTGAATATCGCCGCATGGGCATTGGCAGTGCCCTTCTGGCTGAGTGCGAGCAGAGGATGGCTCAACCTGCAGTGCGGCTTTCTGTCAGGGTGACCAATGCCAATGCCATCCGTCTTTATCAGCAAAAGGGGTATCGCCAGGTGGATCTGTGGAGGCATTATTACGAAGGCGGCGAGGATGCCCTGGTGCTCGAAAAGTTCCTTTCAACAGGTAGGTAGTGCAGACATTGCATTAATGTACATTAATGTTTATTGACTTTACTTCAAACCTGGTATACACTGTTCAAAAGGAATTAAGAAATCTCCATGCGAGTATTCAGCTGCAAATCAATTAAAGAAAGGTCTTTATAGGCACGCAGAGATTCTGCGTGTCTTTTTCTACCCCAACCCCTTATAGGAGAGTTAAGCCATGGACTATGGAATGATCGGGAAGATCGAAAAAGCGAAGCGATATGCGCAAGAACGGAACCGGTTCCAGTTTCACTCCTTTTCTGTATCGGTTGAAGGCGACAACAATACACACGAAGTGAAATACGAAAAGGGTGTGTGGAGTTGCGATTGCGATTTCTTTAAGACCCGCGGCCGCTGCGTACATACCATCGCTTTGGAGACAATTCTGGAAGGCATGACCAGACTCGAACCCGCTACTGCAACTTAAANNGTTGTTTAAATGTGCTGCAGGCAGCATGAATTGGGATATACTTTGGAAACTGGCTTATGGTTAACCTCACAATCTGGCAATTTCTTCTCATCGGTCTCGGCGCTTTTTTGGCTGGAGGCGTCAATGCCCTGGCAGGCGGAGGTACGCTCATCACCTTTCCGCTGCTGACGGCAGTTGGGTTGCCGGCAATAGCAGCCAATGTGACCAACACGGTCGCCCTTTGCCCTGGCTATTTCGGCGCAACGGTCTCATCCTGGAAGGATCTCAAAACTCAACAACGCCGCCTCTGGATCTATGGTCCAGCAGCGGTCATTGGCGGGGTGATCGGTGGCTGGCTGCTTCTGCAGAGCGGTGAAAAGCTCTTTCGTGAACTGATCCCATATCTTATTCTTCTGGCTTCAATCCTGCTGGCATTGGGTGATCCGCTGCGCAAATGGCTTGACCGGAATGGGAATGCCGTGAATGCCGCCCACCTGCTCGAGTCAATGGCGATTCCAGGGGTGGCACTGGCTGCGGTCTACGGTGGCTATTTTGGTGCCGGTTTGAGTGTGATCATCCTGGCAGTCCTCGGCATTCTGATCAATGACAACCTGACGCGTTTGAATGCCCTCAAGCAGGCACTGGCTCTGGCAACCAACCTGTCAGCTGCCACGTTCTTCCTGTTTTCTGGCAGCGTCCACTGGTGGGCTGCCCTGGTGATGGCAGTTTGCGCTCTCCTGGGTGGATTTGCAGGCGGCAAGCTGGCCGGGCGTATCCGCCCCATTCTGTTGAGATGGATCGTGGTCGGCATTGGTATTGTGGTAGCGATCCTCTATTTCATAGATTAGTTCCCCCGGGGTTGCTTTCACTACCAAACAAGCCCCGGTGTTTTTCACCCGGGATTTTTCAATCTCCTGGACCCTTTCCACCCCGAGCTTCGGCTATTCCACGCCTTAAATCATCTTCTGCCATAGCCAAAATGCTGATTTTCACTGCCCAAATCGGGTGGATAGGTAATGATTCCCCTAACAAGAGCCGCGGAGTATGTACGATTCAGGAAATGCGCATAAAAAATGAGATCGCCCAGCGCTAATTGAGCGATCGCGGGCATGGAAACCACGCCGAGCGGAGAGGGTGGGATTCGAACCCACGGTGGCCCAGAGGACCACAACGGTTTTCGAGACCGCCCCGTTCAACCGCTCCGGCACCTCTCCGAACGGTGGAATTATAATCGATAGATCTATATTTCGATTGATTCCTGCAAAAATGGATACTCCACGGGTCCGACACCTTCTTCCTTGAGCTTCTGCTGGAAGACTGCCGCCACCTCAGGATCACCATGCACCAGAAATATCTTCTTTGTCCTGCCGTTCACACTTTTGGCATACTGCACCAGGATATCCTGCCCGCCATGCGCTGAAAGTCCGCCAATGGTTGCCACTTCCGCCCGCCGCTCATAGAGTTGACCAAAGATACGCACCTGGGTCTCGCGGTCAGCCAGCCTACGGCCCAGCGTATTGGGGGCTTGCCAACCCACGATCAGGATTGTGTTTCGCGGATTTTCGATATTGTTACGCAGGTGGTGCAGGATGCGTCCCGACTCTGCCATGCCCGATGCCGAGATGATCACCATCGGACCACCCAGGTCGTTCAGCCTCTTAGATTCCTCCACAGAACCCACATATGTCAGTTCCTTGAAATCCAGGGCGGGATGACGGTGTTCCTGGATAAAGCTCCGTGTTTCGTCGTCGAAGTATTCGGGATATTTCATAAAGATCCTGGAGGCTTCAACCGCCAGGGGACTATCCACATACACCGGGATCATGGGGATGTCGCCATGGGACACCATTTCATTCAAACCATAGACGATATCCTGCGTCCGTCCTACTGCGAACGCTGGAATGATGATCTTCCCGCCACGACTCACTGCCTTCCGGACGACCTCTTTCAGCTCCTGGTAGGCATCATTGATCGAGCTGTGCGGTTTGTCACCGTAGGTGCACTCCATCAGCAAATAATCCACGTCGCTGGTTGGCAGCACCGGATCTGGCAGGAGCGGCATGTCGAACCGCCCAATGTCGCCTGAAAACCAGATCTTTTTGCGACTGCCGTTTTCATAAATCGTGATGTCAATGGCTGCAGAACCCAGGATATGCCCGGCGTTCACAAAACGCACCGTCACACCCGGGACGGGCGAGAATTCCTGGTCATACTTCACCGGGGAATACTGCTTTGAAGCTTCTTCGGCATCCGCCACCGTGTAAAGCGGCTCAACCGGTGGTTCACCACGCCGGCGGTTTTTCTTGGAGGCATACTCAGCATCCGATTCCTGGATGTGGGCTGAATCGGCCAGCATGATCTCACCCAGGGAAGCCGTTGGTGGCGTTGAATAGATGGGTCCCCTGAATCCCTGCTTGACCAGATTGGGAAGNNGTCAAAGGGAAAATGGGTATTCCTCTCGAATGCCACCTTGCGCTTACCCTGAAAAAGCCCACAATCCAGCAATAACCTTCTGCCATTAATTTCGAGAAGATGCTGCGAACCGGTGACCGTCTGCGCTGCGCCATCGAAACGGATGATCATGACTCCTCCAATTTTTTCAACAAAGTGAATATGGAATCACCAAAACGCGAGTATCGCCAGGGGACAGTATGCATGATCTCTTCCAGGTCAGCCTGGTTGGCAGGGTTTCGTTCGGCAATTTGCTCCAGGATTTCGCGCGGCAGGATAACATCCGACTCAACATTCATTTCCCTGGCAGTTTTTTTCCTCCAATCCTTTAGCACTTCCACCCTTTTCAGAAAGGCTTCGTTGGGTCGAACCCGGGGTTCACGGCGTAACGGCGGGCGATTCATCCCCCGGGTGAGGGTTTCCATCAAACCAGGGCCGTAATTGCGAACCATCCGTCCGTTCATACCCTTATAGGTTGCGAGTTCGTCCAATGCTTGTGGAGGATGCAGGGTCAATTCGACCAACAGCTCATTGGAAAACACCTTGAACAAGGGTTGGTTGAGCTTTTGCGCCTGTGCGTCGCGATAAACGCACAACTCGTGAAGAATTGCTGCCTGCATGGGGTCAAGGTGATGATTGCCGGCCACTTTCCAGCATTGCAAATTCTTCTCACCATTGATGGGTACTCGGACCTCACAGGCCAGTTTAAAATCTTCTTCAGCCAGGGTCAGCAAGTCTCTTCGAATCAGATCCTGCTTGAGAATTTCACGCAGCTGAAAGAGATAATGACTGTCCAACCGGGCATAATCCAACATACTGGCTGAAAGTGGCCTGGTTCCCCAGTTGGCGCGCTGGTAACGTTTATCCACGCTTACACCCAGCTTCTCCTCCAGGAGCGGGGCCAACCCAAACTGGGCGATTCCCAGGATACGTGCAGCGATCATGGTATCGAAAAGATGCTCAAAACGAAAGCCGAAATCCCTTTTCAGACAGATTACATCATATTCCGAGGCATGAAAAATTTTTTCCTGGTCAGGATTGGCAAATATCGGCGCGAGACCTGAAAGATCATGCAACGCCAGGGGATCGATCAAATAATCTTTTTGCGGTGTGGAAATCTGGATCAGGCAGACCTGCTCCTTGTAGACATACAAACTGTTCGACTCGGTATCCACGGCAAGGATGGGTTCACCTTGTATTTCACGGATCATTTCGTTCAAGGACACCTGCGTGTTTACCCAGATTGGATCTGCCAGCGGTGAATCATCATTCATGACAGTAATTATAACCCTGGGGAAAGTACG
>DNOU01000056.1:7697-10877 GCA_003501835.1 Anaerolineaceae bacterium
GATGATATATTCATTTTTCTTTCTCGTAAGGAGTGAAAATGAAAGAGCGAATTCTGATCATCGAAGACGATGATGCCATCCAAAAGATCCTCAAACGCACATTTGCCTACGAAGGTTACCAGGTGGATTCGGCGATGGATGGTGAAAGCGGGCTCAACCTGGCAAGAGACAACCATCCCGATCTGGTCATCCTCGATTGGATGCTGCCTGGCATGGATGGATTGGAGGTCTGCCGCCGATTGCGTGAAATGGGTCCCGCTCCCATTTTGATGCTGACTGCCAAAGACACCCTGGTGGACCGCGTTCATGGTCTGGATGCAGGCGCGGATGACTATGTTGTGAAGCCCTTTGAAGTGGATGAGTTGCTGGCTCGTATTCGGGCACTGCTGCGCCGCACCCAGGTGGAACGCGCCCCCACACTCACCTTCCAGGATCTGATCCTGGATACTTCCACCCGTCAGGCCGCCCGCAAAGGTCGAACCATTATGCTCACCGCCAAGGAATATGATCTTCTTGAGCTCTTCATGCGCCATCCGCACCAGGTGCTCACCCGTGAATTGATCTTTGATCGCGTGTGGGGGTATGATTTTGGCGGTGAAAGCAACGTGCTGGATGTTTACATTCGTTATCTGCGTCAAAAATTGGAAAGCAACGGCGAACCGCGTCTGATCCAAACCGTACGCAGCGTGGGATACGTCATGCGGGAAACAGTCTAGCCAGGCATTATGTCGCTGAGACTGCGGTTAATCCTGCTCTACACGGCTCTGCTTGGCAGTGTTCTGCTCTTATTTGGCGGGCTGGTGTATGGTTTGACCAATTTGATCCTCATCAACCAGGTGGATCAATCTCTCACCAGCGCTGCCCAGGAAGTGCTCAAAGTGCTGAAAGTAGGTCCCTCGGGGATTTACGATTCGCGGTCCGTGGCAGGGTTTCAACCGGCTGAAAATTTGCTTTTCCAGGTCTGGGGTAATGACCAACGTTTGCAGATCAGCCGCCCCACGGGGTGGAAAACGCCCCTCGATAGTCAAAACCGCTTCATGGGTGAAACAACCCTGGTCTCGGTTTACTCCCAGGATCAGCACTTGAGGGTGCTTACCCTGCCGCTTGAATCGGTACGCGGCCCGGCCGGGGTTCTGCAGGTGGCGATCAATCTCAACCTGGTCGATCTGATCCAGCAAACCCTTTCCACCATCCTGATCATTCTTACATTGGTTGCCATGGCTGTTTCCAGCATCCTGGTGTGGGTGTTCACCGCCCGGGCGACCCAACCGCTGGCAACCATGACCCGTGTGGCCACGCAGATCACGAACGCAGATGATCTTTCCCGCCGCATTCCCCTTGAAAACCCATCCAATGACGAGGTCGGAAAACTCGTGACCGCGTTCAATCAAACCCTGGAACGGTTGGAGCGNNGTGATCAAGGGAAATATCGGTCTCATCCGACGCATGGGTACCCCGGATGAAGAATCACTTTCCAGTATCGAATCTGAGGTGGACAGGCTCAGTCGCCTGGTGGGAGATCTTCTTTTAGTCAACCAGGCAGAGAGCGGCATGCTGCCGCTGAACCTGGATCGTGTTCAATTGGATGAGGTGATCCTGGAAGTGCTGCAGCAGATGCATGTATTGGCTGGAGAACGGAAAAACCTGGTTCTCGGCGAAATTGAGCATGTACAGATCAAAGGTGACCGGGATCGTATCAAGCAGGTGTTCGTCAATCTCGTCAGCAATGCCATCGCCTATACACCCAACGGCAGTACAATCGACCTGGAGATGCGTAAGATGAATGGCAACGTTCAGGTGACCATCAGCGATAATGGTCCCGGGATTTCAGCACAGGATTTGCCGCATATCTTTGACCGTTTCTACCGGGGTGAAAAAAGCCGTAAACGCAACGCTGCCGGTGGATCTGGTCTGGGACTCTCGATTGCCAGGTACATCGTGGTCAAACATGGAGGAACCATCGAGGTGGTCTCAGAAGAAGGCAAAGGAACGACCTTCATCGTTCAGCTTCCCATCCTTGAGGAATAATCACCAGGCAAACCAATTTAAAAGGCAGTCCTTGAGTTCAAGGGCTGCCTTTTGGTTTTTTTCTTCACTTACATTCGCCGCTGGGTTTGTTCGCCATTGTCCACGTTTTGTGAGCTGGCTGAAAGAGGATGGTACGTGGGTTCCATTCGCTGTCGCTGCGGCTGGGATGGCAAGGGAGTGCGCGAGACCACGGGGCTATGGGTGGGTGCATTCGACCGCATGGCTGCTGGCTGAACCGGTGTGCGGTTGGCAGTATAGGCTGCCCTTGCCTGCGGGTTGACCATGTGCTGTGGCAATCTGCGTCCACTGGTCATGCGCTCCAAGGCAGTGGAAAGCGAGCTGATGATCAATACCCGAATCACCCAGACCATCACCGCCACGAAGATCGGCACGACCTTGATCAAAGTGGAAGTGCTGATCACAACTGAGCTGCCCGGAGAATGACTGGTGATTGCCATGGTCACACCCCACCAGGTGAGCGCAGCATTCGCGGTTCCGGCGATCAGCCAGGCGCCAAAGAGATACCAGGCATCCTTGTTGTCATGCTGGCGGGGCTGCGTGATCAGGCTGGCGATCCCTGCAAAGTCAATGCCGCAAAATGCCAGCGCCAGGAAGGTCGCCCAGGGAATACCGGCAAAAGCCAGCGTACCCAGAAGATCCTTCAGGGCATACACCGTGGTGGCATAGTTGAATGTTTCAAAAGCCGCCATGGACATGAGGATGATCAAGGCATAAACAAACCCGGTGCGGACCCTTACGCCTGCAAAAATATGGAGTGGATTTTGAACGGATGGACGAGCGGATGTGAGATTCATGACTGTTCCTCCTCAGGAATGACAGAACAATTGTTTCATAGAACAGTCACATTATAGAACAGTAATTCTAGTTTGTCAATAGGTTTAGAGATTTTGTTCTATAATTGGTCCCTAAAAAACCGGTACATGGGCTGTACCGGTATCTTTCTTCCAGGATTTAGTTTTGCCTGTCCTGCTCGATCAGCAGCCTCAATGCTTCCACTGCCACCCGGATCACACGCTCGGTGTCGAATTCTGCCATCACTTTGCCGGCATCCTCCTGCGAGAGGTTCCCAAGGTCGGAGTCGTTGATCATCAACATCACACCCCCGGCGCGCTTTCGATACAACGCGGAGAG
>DNOU01000056.1:10998-12087 GCA_003501835.1 Anaerolineaceae bacterium
CGCAGCGCACTCACCACATCCAGGTCCGCCACCGCCGGGAACTCGATTGGAAGGTATTGGGCAGTGGTGCCTTCGTCGCGGATGGCAGCGGTCACGATCGCCACATCCCCCTTGTGACCATCGGGTTGAATGGCGCCAGAACTGCCCACTCGGATGAAAGTGTCTGCTCCTGCCTCCACCAGTTCCTCCACCGCAATGGCGGTCGAAGGGCAGCCGATGCCCGTGGAAACCACCGAAACCTTTTCACCCAACAGCGTTCCGGTCCAGGTCACATATTCACGGTTCTGGGCGACAAAATGTGCATCGTCGAAATAAACCGCGATCTTCTCGCAGCGCGCCGGATCACCGGGAAGTAGTACGTAACGGCCGATATCACCGGTTTTGAGATGCAGATGGAATTCCAACCCTTCTTCGTTGCGCATGGCACCCTCGAATGTTTAAGATGGAATTCGATTATAGCGCAAATCGGGATGGATTATTGCGTACTTGAGTTGTCTGAAACTGGTAAGGATAGACGATTTCGGTTTCGGATGATTGAGATAAAGAGTACCAGATTCATGATGAATCCGGTAGAACCAAATACATACCCTTCGAATTGGAGCAGGTCTACTCCAGCGGTTTGCTGACCGACCAGGCTGACGATCATCATTAAGAACATCGCCAGTGGTGTAACAACCACCCAATAAAAAACAAGTTTCCGGGAGACCCATTGTTGAGCCAGGGCAAATAGAAGCAGGGGGATGATCACCATTGCCATGTGATAGTGTGCATGCCAGGTGACTGCCAGGGTGGCACAAAAGACCCCCAAGATCGCGACTATCCAACCAGGTGAACCATATGGCGGCATTCGTTTGACGAGCAGAATTACCCCCAGCAATGTTGCCGCCATGCCAAACCCGGCGATCAACCAACCCCATTGGGTGTCAAACAGATAGTTCAGGTTCACCCCCACCATACGCCAGTTGATCATGTTTTCGGGTGCGTTGGTTGCCATGCCTGCTGAATATTTCGTCCACAACCCCACCAGGGCTTTCATTCCATTCCAGCCAGAGAGCGCCAGAGATGTCAGGAGAATCACAGCGGACGAGG
>DNOU01000124.1 GCA_003501835.1 Anaerolineaceae bacterium
GGCCAGTGCAGATTGCCGCGGTCGCGCAGAACGCTCCCCCGCAATGACAATTCAATGCAGAGCATTGCTCACCTGCCTCATATGGGATCAGCGACTTGAAAACCGTTCCAAACCCTCACCCCAACCCTCTCCCAGGCTTGCCCTTCGCAACGGCAGTAGCCCAAGGGTGGGTCGCGGACCCACCCCTACGTTATGAATCCCGGGGAGTTCGAAAACCCTCACCCCAACCCTCTCCCAGGCCTGGGAGAGGGACACACCGCAGGTGCAGGGTGAGGGCTAGCCTTGGAGAGGGAGGGGGCTGTCTAAAAAGTCCGAAATTTCCTTTTTAGACAGCCCGAAGTGGGAGAAATGTTTCTAATTGCGCCTTATTGTGGGGCAGGACTAATCTTCAAGACATAAAAATGGGGATGAAGTGGGAAATTTGAAAGGGGCTGTCTATTTTTTGGACAGCCCCAGGGTGAGGGCACCGTTGTCACCCAAAAGTTGGTTCACCATTCCGGATGTCATGTATGGCATCCCTACGGGAAGATTGATAGCTCTGTAGGGGCAGGTTCAAGACCTGCCCAAGGGTGGGTCGCGGACCCACCCCTACGTTATGAATCCCAGGGTGTTCGACAACCCTCACTCAAAAGTGGCACGGGAGTTGCAATCTCCGGGTGAATAAGGAAGTTTGCAGGCAAATCAGTTGCAACGAATACACGCAGGCAGTAAAATAGAAGCATCTCGAACCGGGGAGTATCGCAATGGAGCTTGAGACTGTAAGCATCGAAAAACCAGATGAGATCAACTTCATCCTGGGGCAGTCGCACTTCATCAAAACCATCGAAGATATTCACGAGGCACTTGTTTCAGCAGTGCCCGGCATCAAATTCGGCGCCGCCTTCTGCGAAGCCAGCGGCGCCTGCCTCATCCGCTGGTCTGGCACCGACCCCGCGATGATCCAGCTGGCGCAAGAGAACGCCCAGGCTATCGGCGCCGGGCACAGCTTCATCATCTTTCTCAACGAGGGGTTCTTCCCCATCAACGTACTGAATGCCGTCAAGAATCTGCCGGAAGTGTGCCACATCTTCTGTGCCACTGCCAACCCCGCGCAGGTGGTCGTTGCCGATAATGGCAGCAGCCGCGCCATCCTAGGAGTGTTCGATGGCGAAAAGCCAAAAGGGATTGAAGGAGCTGAGGATATTGCCTGGCGCAAGGGCTTCCTCCGCAAAATTGGTTACAAAGCCGCCTGAATAGGGGCAAAGGAGTTGGGATGAAGAAACTGATACCGCTTATCCTGGTGTTGACCCTACTGCTGGCGGGCTGCGACCTGCTGACGAACCAAGAGGCGAACAAACCCCTCTCGGATTCTGAAATGGCGACCCGGGTGGCCGAATTGCTCTCCACCATGACCACCCCCACCCTGCAGATCGAATTTCCCACCTCCGCCCCGCAAACGCTGCCCACCCTGGCGCCCACCGCCACCGAAGCCGCCCTGCCCACCATCACCCCCGTGGTGGTGATCGCCACGCAGGCTCCCACCCCCATACCGCCCACCGCGGTCCCCCCCACTGAGGCTCCCTCTGCGACGGCGGTCGTGGCAGCCAACACCCCCACACCCACCGCGACCACTCCCGCAGGCGACCCGGCTGGGCGCCTGGGCGCGCCGTCGAGCGTGGACGAGATGAACAGCGCGGATGATTGGGGTTGGCCCACCGGCTCGGACCAGTATCTGACGATCGAATTTGCCAACGGATTGATGAAGATGACCGGTCTCACCAGCCTGGCGGGTTGGCGTCTTCCGATGGTCGTGCAGCAGATCAATACGTACATCGAAATGACTGCCAATTCTGGCACCTGCTCTGATAAAGACAGCTACGGCATCATCTTCCGCGTGCCAGTGTTCAAGGAACCCACCCAGGGATACCTGTACGAGGTGACCTGCGACGGTTATTACCGCCTGTGGAAGTGGGATGGCAATGTCAAACCCAATGGGCTTGCCACCAGCCTGATCACCTGGAAGCAAAGTGCCGAGTTGCACCAGGGGCAGAATCAGATGAATCGCCTGGGTGTAATGAGCGTGGATGACCGCATCATCCTGTACGCCAATGGCGTGAAGCTGGGTGAAGTCCGGGATTCATCTTACCCGGCGGGTTTCTTCGGCACGTTCGTCCGCTCCGGCACCGCCAAGAGCTACACCGTGAGCATTGACCAGATGCGCTTCTGGGAAAATCCAACACCCTGAGTCTTACAAACTACGATCTGGATGAGGTTGTCTCGTGATTCAAGACAGCCTCATTTTGATGATTTAAGTCAAAGCATGCAATTTATGGTCTTCCCCTTACCCCCTTCCGGCGGAGGAGGAAATCATTCCAACAATGCTGCATATCAACGCATTGCGTTGTAATTCAACACTGCTTACAGGAAAGAACCGCAGATAGAAACAGTGCACGTTTCACTGAACGGACTGAACAATCTCCACGCCGTTGAGTGCCATGTGATAGAGGAATAAGGCATGCATCAAGTCAGCAGGGTGAGGGGTGAGCCCCGCCTGGATGGCAGTCTCTGTCGGCAGGTCGTAGGTGTCCACACAATTGGCAGGAACGATGACCCGGCGCTGCATTTGACGGGCGTTGGCCTGGGTAAGCAGGTGCATGGCAAGCTGATAGACGCACAGGTCGGTACAATCGCCCACGACCAGAAAAGTATCCAGTGCGGGGCGGGCAGCGATCCACGCCTCCAGTCCGGTGAACTCGGCACTGTTGATGGAATTCTTCTCAAAAATGCTGATCTGGTCAAAGAAGGGAAGCGCTTTGAGCTCGTCCACGGTCTCGCTTTCCACGGTGCCGCGCACACAATGGGGCGGCCAGGCAGAGAATTCTTTGGCGTCAGGTTCGTGGGTATCCTGGGCCAGCGCCAGGGCTGTCACACCGTGCTGGTGCGCCAGAGAGAACAAATCAGTTGCCGGTGCAACGACCGCCCTCACCCGCGGGCTCGAAAGGGGTCCCACATCGCAGAAGCCCTTGATCAAGTCCACCGAGATCAGGGCAACCCGTTCGGGTTCTGCGAAGAGATCAGTGCCGCGGAGAACAGGAAGAGCATCCATCCTGTTCTTCAGGTAAATGTCGAATTCAAGCAGTTCGGTTTGTTTCATCACTTTGGTTAACCTCCGTCATCCTTCATTATATCGGCACTGGATGAAAAGATTCTTTGAAACCAAAGCGCAGGGGCCGATGAAAATGAAAACCATTCCTGTTCGTGAACTCACTTCCTCCGCTTGACGAACAAAAAAAGGAGGGACTTATGNNTGCACTCTTCGGCTGCCTGGCTGTCGTGGCCATTTCCTGGCGGTAGATCCATGGCTTTGCGCCGCCGGTTTTCACCGGTTTTGCCTGTTCGGCTGTCTGGCAATCATGACCGATCTTCTGAATTCGGTTTTAGACCCATGACTCTGCGTCACCGGGTTTTCCCGGTTTTGCCCTTATCGGTAAGTCTGGCGATCCTGGTATTGATCCGAATACTTTAGACCCATGACTTTGCGTCACCGGCTTTCACCGGTTTCACCTTTTCGGAGTGCAACTTAATTATGATGTCGTTTCAATTAAATTGCATTAGAAAAGGAAACTGAATTTTCTTTGAATCAATTTGAATCTGCCTTCTTTCAATCAGGTTGAATTGAAAACCCGCAAGAAGAGTTTATGTTAAAATCCATGCATGCCCTCCACCATCTACTTTGATGACAATCTGAATGTGCTGCGGTCGCTGGCAGATGAATCGATCGACCTGGTATATATCGATCCGCCGTTCAACACTGGCAAAATCCAATCACGTACGCAGTTGAAGACACAAATTGACACACAGGGCGATCGAAACGGCTTCCAGGGAAAAAGATACTCCACCCTCAAGCTGGGGTCAAAATCATTTATGGATATGTTTGATGACTTTCTGGCATTCCTGGAACCCCGGCTAGTGGAAACCAGGCGGATTCTTAAACCACAGGGCAGCCTTTACTTCCACATCGACTACCGGGAAGTCCATTATTGCAAGGTGCTGCTTGATCAGCTTTTTGGACGGGAATCTTTCATCAATGAGATCATCTGGGCTTATGACTACGGTGCGCGGACAAGAAAGAAGTGGCCACCCAAGCACGACAACATTCTCTGGTATGCCAAAAATCCTGCCCAATACACATTCAACATCGACCAGATCGAGCGCATCCCTTACATGGCACCCGGTCTGGTGGGACCCGAGAAAGCAAAAAGGGGGAAACTGCCAACCGATACCTGGTGGCATACGATCGTTCCCACCAACGGCAGGGAAAAGACCGGTTACCCTACTCAAAAGCCGGAAGGGATTCTCAAACGGATCATTGCCGCATCATCCAACCCTGGAGAAATGGTGCTCGATTTCTTTGCGGGCAGCGGTACCACTGGCATCGTCTGCCACCAACTCGGACGCAATTTCATCCTGGTGGACAACAACCTCCAGGC
>DNOU01000208.1:0-5870 GCA_003501835.1 Anaerolineaceae bacterium
ATGCAGCAGCAGCAGGATTTCAAAAAGCTGCAGCGTAAATTGACCAACGAAAAACTGGCCAATGCCATTGCCATGCAGGCAGCCACCCGTATCTTGAACAAGCGTGTCCGCGACCGCATCAAAGACATCGCAACCGGAGCTGCATCTGAACTTGAAAAGGGTTCGGATGAAGCCCCTGTAGCCAGGACAAAAAGAACCAGCAAGAAAAAGGCAGAATCTGAACCTGCCGCAGTTGCAGAAACACCCGTTGTTACAGATGAAAAGCCTGCTGCCAAACCCAGAAAGACAAAGAAAGCAGCAGAGGACCAGCAACCCATTTAATAACCCTGCATCATGGTTCATAAAGGAGATAAAGTGGAACTTCCAGATGCTAAATCAGTGATTCCGATGGTAATCGAATCCTCAGGTCGTGGTGAACGCGCCTACGATATCTATTCGCTGCTTTTCCGCGAACGCATCATCTTTGTGGGTACCGCCATTGACGACCAGGTTGCCAACTCAGTGGTCGCACAGCTGCTCGTTTTGAGCCGTGAAGATCCTGATGCCGATATCCAGATGTATATCAATTCGCCTGGCGGTCAAATCTATGCCGGTCTCGCCATTTACGATACGATGAAGATGATCCCCAATCACATCAGCACGGTCGCAGTAGGCGTCACGGCTTCCTTCGGTACTGTGCTTCTTGCTGCCGGCACAAAGGGTAAGCGATATGCCCTTCCCAATGCCACCATCCACATGCACCAACCTCTCGGCGGCGCAGAAGGACAGGCATCCGATATAGAGATCCAGGCACGTGAGATCCTCAGGCTGAAATCACGCCTTTTGGGAATCCTTGCTGATTCCACCGGTCAACCGCTTGAAACGATCCAACACGATACCGATCGCAATTATTACCTCGATGCCACCGGGGCTGTGGAGTACGGACTGGTCGACCAGGTTCTCACCCCACCCGCTCACTGAGACAGCGAAAAAAAGAACAGGCCGGGTGGCTCTTGCTATCCGGCTTGTTTTATGGAGAAATGTATGCAGATCAGACACCTCAATAATATCAGTGCCTTGGTCATCGATATGGACGGAGTGTTATGGCGTGAGCGGGAACCCATCGGTGACCTGCCGGCGATTTTCGAGGGTTTTGAAAAGGCGGGGTTGAAGGTGCTGCTTGCAACCAATAATGGAACCCGTACTCCCGGTCAGTATCTCGAAAAGTTCTCTTCCCTGGGCGTTTCCCTGCACAGTGATCAAATTATCACATCAGCCATGGGTGCTGCCTACCTCCTTCAACAGCGATTTCCAGAACGCGGCAATGTTTATGTGATCGGTGAGGCGGGGGTGATCGAAGCCATGACCGAAGCTGGCTTTAATGTTTCAGATCATGATGCGGCGGCTGTCGTGGTGGGAATGGATCGTTCCATCTCCTACGAGAAGCTCAAGACCGCATGCCTTTTGATCCGCGGAGGAGCAGAATTCTACGGCACCAATCCCGACCGCACCTTTCCCACTCCCGAGGGTTTGATTCCTGGTGCCGGCTCATTGCTCGCAGCTTTGCAAACCTGCACCGATAAGGAACCCATCATCGCAGGCAAGCCCAATCCAACTCTCTTTGAATTTGCCGTGAAGAGTCTTGGACTGAGCCCTGAAGAAACGCTGGTGATCGGAGACCGCCTGGATACGGATATACTGGGAGGCGTGAATGCGGGTTGCAAAACCGCCCTTGTTCTGACCGGCATCTCCACGCTTGAAGATGCCAAAACCTTTGCTGTCAAACCAGATCTCGTGATCCCGGCACTTGAGAATCTACTGGATGAGTGAGCCTTTGAATATCAGCAGCCGTGTTTTTCTTTTCGATCTGAACCTGAAGACCCTTGAAGAGCTTTTTGCCTCATGGGGAGAGCCGGTGTATCGCGCCCGCCAACTCTGGCATGCGGTATATGTGGAGCTGGTACCCAACTTCGAAGCCATCTCCACCTTCCCCAAATCTCTGCGCACACGGCTAAACGAAAACATCGATTTTTCGCACCTCGAGGCGATGGACAGGATCTCTTCCAGTGACCAGGAGACGATCAAAACACTCTTCAGCCTGCCTGACAAACGCATGATCGAGGCAGTGATGATGCATTACGATGTTCGCGACACACTCTGCATCTCCTCACAATCCGGTTGTGCCATGGGCTGTGTGTTCTGCGCCACAGGTCAGATGGGTTTCATGCGCAATCTTACCTCAGGTGAGATCGTCGAGCAGGTGATCTATTACGCCAGGGTTCTCAAGGAAATGGGCAAGAAAGTAACCAATGTTGTGGTCATGGGCATGGGCGAACCCTTTCACAATTATGACGCGGTGCTTGCTGCAATTGACCGACTCAATGATCCCTCAGGTATGAATCTGGGTGCCAGGCGCTTTACCATATCAACAGTGGGACTGGTGCCGGGAATAAAGCGCTTCACAGCAGAGAAGCGCCAGGTTAACCTTGCCGTCAGCCTCCATGCTGGCAACGATGCCCTGCGGGCTTCAATGATGCCTGTGGATAAGAAGTATCCCCTCGCTGACCTGATGGCTGCGATCCGGGAATATCTCAAAACGACCAACCGACGCATCACCTTTGAATGGGCGCTGATTCAAGGTGTAAACGATAGCGAGGCCGACGCCCTTGAGCTTGTAGATCTGATTCAGGGGATGCTTTGCCACGTGAATGTCATCCCCCTGAACCCCACCCAGAATTTTGCTGGTAAAGCAACCACCCGCGAGCGCGCCCGGGCATTCAAGGAAACCCTGGAATCCAGAGGTATCCCATGCACAATTCGTCTACGCCGCGGCATAGATATCCAGGCAGGTTGCGGTCAACTGGCATATCACGCTTCCGCCACGTGAAACCAATACCCCTCATGCTATAATTCGGACACCATGGACAATCTTTTTTCAAAATGGAAGCAGGGGCTCGAAAAGACCCGCAAAGCCACCTTTGGTCGCATTACGACCCTTTTTGGCGCATCAGAGATCACCAATGACACCTGGGAAGAGCTTGAAGCCATGCTCATCCAGGCAGACCTGGGTGTTGCGACCTCGCAATCTGTGATTGCCAACTTAAAACAACAGGCTGTTGAAGAAGGTGTGGTCAAGACAGGTGAGCTTGCTGACCTGCTCGAAAATGAGCTCCTTTCACGTCTATCCAAACCCACTTCGCTCAATTTTGATCAGACCCATCCAGCTGTCATCCTTCTGGTGGGCGTGAATGGTTCTGGAAAGACCACCACGGTTGCCAAATTGGGAAAAAGTCTGTCGAACGAAGGAAAAAAGGTGCTTCTGGCAGCAGCAGACACCTACCGTGCCGCAGCCATTGATCAACTCCAGGTATGGGCTTCCCGGTTGGACCTGCCTGTGGTAGCCGGTCAACCCGACAGCGACCCTGGGGCAGTAGCCTATGATGCAGTGACCGCAGGGATCGCCCGCGGGATGGATGTGGTCATCGTTGATACGGCAGGCCGCCTGCATACCCGATATAATCTGATGGAAGAACTCAAAAAGGTTCACCGGGTGGTAGGAAAGGCACTTCCAGGCGCCCCCTCTGCCGTCTTGCTGGTTCTTGATGCCACCACCGGTCAAAATGCCATTGCCCAGGCTCGGGCTTTTCAACAGGCGGTGAATGTGAATGGTGTCATCCTTACCAAGCTAGACAGCTCTGCCCGCGGCGGAATGGCCTTTGCCATCCAGGAAGAATTGCGATTGCCGATTTTATTTGCCGGACTGGGTGAAAAGCCTGAAGATCTTACTCCATTTGATCCCATGTCATTTGTTCGCGGCATCATGAACAGGAGTTAACCGATTTATGAGCGACATGATTGAAACCTTGAGTACAAATCTCGCCACCATCCACTCATTGATGGAGCGTCTTTGACTTATCGCAGAAAGAAACACAACTCAGGCAGCTTGAAAAGCAATCTGAGGATCCCGATCTCTGGTCAGACTCTCAATCAGCTCAACAATTAATGAAATCGATCGCAGACCTGCGGTCGGAGATTCAGCAATGGCGGTCGTTGGAGAAACGCATCCTGGACACACGGGAATTGATTGAGCTGGGTGATGAATCCATGATGAATGAACTCACCAGCGAATTTGAAGATATCCAAAAAGCTCTTCGGGGGTTGGAGTTCTCAACACTTCTTGGAGGCAAACATGATCGCGGCAACGCCCTGCTAACCATCAACACAGGTGAAGGCGGAACCGACGCCGCGGATTGGGCAGGTATGCTTGAGCGTATGTACCTGCGCTGGGCAGAACGTCACAACTTCACCACTGAGATCCTGGATCAAACGGAAAGTGAAGAAGCCGGTATAAAGACCGTCAGTATCGCGGTCAACGGTCTTTACGCTTATGGATATTTGCGGGCGGAAAAGGGCGTCCACCGACTGGTACGCCTCTCCCCGTTTGACTCCGCCCACCGCCGGCATACATCTTTTGCCCAGGTGGAGGTGCTGCCGGAGAGCACACAGGATGACCCCGAAGTTCAAATCAACCCCGATGATATCAAGGTTGAAACTTACCGCTCCTCGGGTGCAGGCGGTCAGAACGTGCAAAAGAATTCCACCGCCGTACGCATCACCCACCTGCCCACCGGAATCGTGGTCACCTGCCAGAATGAACGTTCCCAAATGCAAAACCGCGAAAATGCCATGCGCGTGCTGCGAGCCCGGCTGCTGGCGATTGCCGAAGAGAATCAAGACAAGGAGTTGGCTGAACTACGGGGAGTTTATCAAAAAGCGGAATGGGGAAGCCAGATCCGCTCATATGTCCTGCATCCCTATCAAATGGTCAAGGACCACCGGACAGGTTATGAAACCGGCAATACACAGGCAGTTATGGACGGCGATATCGACGGCTTTATTGAGGCATATCTCCGATCTGTCAAATAAACAATCCACCGTAAGTAGGAATTCATCCTCCGGTTGTTTGCTTAATCCATCATATGCAGCATGTCCAGCAGACTCATATCGAGGGTCTTTGGTGTGTTGATCACCTTCTCCAACGGTGTGGCCACAATATCGCCTTTGATCTCTCCGACCAGTGTGCCATAATTACCCTGGTCAATCTGTTCCACTGCGGCAGTCCCCAAACGTGTAGCCAGGATTCGGTCTGAAGCACTTGGCACACCCCCTCGCTGTACATGACCGATGATCGTCATGCGCAAGTCAAAACCCAGGCGTTCGCGATGTTCCGTGAAGTATTGATCAAGCGCTGTGGCATTGTACCTGGCACCTTCAGCAACCACGATAATGGCGTGAGCTTTACCTTTCTCGTATGCCTTGGTCAAAACAGAGGCAATATCTTCTGGATCGGTGGTTACTTCGGGCAGAACCACATATTCAGCTCCGCCAGCAATTGCAGACATCAACGCCAGGTAACCGCAATTACGTCCCATCACTTCGATCAAGAAAGCGCGCTGATGGGAGGAGGCGGTTGTCTTCAGGCGGTCGATAGCTTCGAGGGCGATGTTAAGCGCTGTATCCACACCAATGGTAACATCAGACCCGGTCAGGTCGTTATCAATGGTTGAGGCAATACCCACCACGGGAAAACCGCGTTTGTGCAGAGCATAGTTACCAGTTTGAGATCCATTTCCGCCGACGACCACCAGTGCGTCCACACCTTCTTCATTCAAAGAACGGATTGCAGAAATCTGCCCACGCTCGGTTTTGAATTCAGGCGACCTGGCACTTCCAAGGATGGTTCCTCCCCGCTGCATGATGCCACCCACATCACGGGTTCCAAGAGGCACAAAGATCCCATTGATCAAACCTTCATACCCGCCTCTGACGCCTACGGTCGTCCAACCCTTGTAATGGCTCGTCCTGGCCACTGCCCGAATGGCTGCATTCAT
>DNOU01000208.1:5914-6806 GCA_003501835.1 Anaerolineaceae bacterium
TTCAGGTCTTCTGCAAGTTCAGCGTTGTACGGGAAATTGATTGACATTTTTTCTACCTTCAACAAGGACCTTCTATGCCGGACTTTCGAATCAAGAAACATCCCATTCTCCCAATACCGCAGAGAAAGAGCATCGAATTTACCTGGCAGGGGAATATACTGACTGCCAACGAAGGCGAGACGATCGCCTCCGCATTGTTTGCCAATGGAGTTCATGTTTTTGGACACCATCCCAAGGACCACTCCCCTCTGGGTATCTTTTGCGCCAATGGGCAATGCTCCCAATGCATGGTCATTGCCAACGGCTCTCCAGTAAAATCCTGCATGGAACTGGTGCAGGCCGGGATGGATGTGCAACCCAATGATGGACTGCCCGAGCTGCCGGAAGTCAAGGACACCCCCGAATTCAAACCCATCCCTGAAATCGAAATCCCTGTTTTGATCATCGGCGGTGGTCCCGCCGGCCTTTCCGCTGCCATCGAACTGGGAAAAGCGGGCATACGTACCCTGCTTGTGGATGACAAACACCGCCTGGGCGGTAAGCTGGTATTGCAGACGCACCGCTTTTTTGGTTCAACCGACGCAGTTTATGCCGGCACCCGCGGTATTGACATTGCCACCCGTTTGGAACAAGAACTTTCAGCATATCCTTCGGTCGAAATCTGGCTTCAAAGTACCTGCCTGGGTGTTTTCAGTGACAGGAAAGCAGGCATATTGCGCAATGGTACGCAGTATACCCTCGTTCGTCCCGAGGCGCTGTTGGTGGCAAGCGGTGCACGGGAGAAGTTTCTCGCCTTCAAGGGGAATACACTTCCCGGGGTCTATGGCGCGGGAGCCTTTCAGACCCTGGTCAACCGCGACCTTGTCCGGCCTGCTGAAAAGCTTTTCATCAT
>DNOU01000185.1:0-2722 GCA_003501835.1 Anaerolineaceae bacterium
CTGCCTGTGAGCCAGAAAACACTGGATGCATTAAAGGAAGGCATGCAGATGGTGGTGAGGGAGCAGAAAGGCACTGCCTACCGCACCTTTGTGGGTGTGAACACCCCCATCTACGGCAAGACNNGAGAATTCAGGGGATGGCTCGGTGTACGCCGCGCCTATCTTCCGCCGTGTGATTGAAGCCTATTTCACGGGTGAGGCCTACCGTCTGTATCCCTGGGAATCACAGCTGTATGTCACCAAAACCCCCACCGAGGAGTTTACCCCCACCCCTGCCCAATGATGACCGAAACGCAGACAGGTCGAGTATTACGCTACCGATCCGGTTTTTTCACCATTGAGGGAAAAGACCGCAATGTGACCTGCATACTGCGCGGCAGGCTCAAACGCAGGGAATTCATGGGCGATATCATCGGCATCGGCGACCTGGTGCGTTATTTACCCTTGCCGGATGGCAGCGGGGTGATCGAGGAGATCCTGCTCCGGCATAGCGAACTGGTGCGCATGGACCCCACACCCAAAGGGGAATACCGCCAGATCCTGCTGGCAAATCCCGATCAAATTGTGGCTGTTTTTGCCTGTGCCCACCCCACCCCTCATCTGCGTATGCTCGATCGCTTCCTGGTGATTGCTGAAAAGCAGCATCTGAAGGCGGTCATTGTGGCAAACAAGGTGGATCTGGTGGGAGGGTTGAAGGAAGCCGAGAAGCTCTTTGGCATTTACCCCACTCTGGGTTACCCGGTGATCTACACTTCCGCCCTGCAGGGATTGGGTGTGGAAGAGCTGCGCTCAATTTTAATAGGCAGGGTATCTGCACTGGCAGGACCTTCGGGAGTGGGAAAATCGAGCCTGCTGAATCAGCTCCAACCCGGACTTGGTCTGGCTGTGCGCGAGATTGGTGCCCATCTCGACAAGGGAAGGCATACCACCGTGGTCCGCGAGCTTTTCCCGTTGGAAGGGGGTGGGTATGTGGCTGACCTGCCCGGGCTGCGCCGGCTGGCGCTTTGGGACACGCAGCCAGAAGAGTTGGACGGGTACTTTCCAGAATTGCGCGACCTGGTTCAACAATGTCAGTTCAATGATTGCACCCATCAGGATGATCCTGGCTGCGCAGTGGTGCGCGCTGTTGAGGAAGGCCGGGTCAGCCCCGAACGGTATGAATCGTACCTGCGGCTGCGCGCCGGAGATACCCATTAATCCATCCAAGGAGCAGGCATGACAGAATTCCCCCGGCTCACCTGGCAAAGGATCGCACTCAAGCTGCGTAATCCATTCAGGCTTGCATACGGCACCAGCGAGGAGCGGACGGCTTATTGGATTCGCCTGAGTGGTGACGAAGGCTGGGGGGAAGGCACCATTCCACCGTATTACGGCGTGAGCGAAGACTCCATGGTTCGCTGCTGGCAAGCAGCTGCCGAAAAACGGGAACCATTTCCGGAAGATGTAAACGATGTACCCGCCTGGGTGGGATCTGATGGTCCTGCACCCGCCAGGGCGGCTCTGGATCTGGCATTGCTGGACCGCATAGCACGCAGACAGAATCTATCCATCCATCGTCTGCTTGGATTGCCCCGCCCCGATCCCAAACCCACCTCCTTCACCATTGCCATTGACAGACCTGAAACCATGGCAGGGATGGCGCTGCAGGTGGCCAACTATCCGGTACTCAAGGTCAAGCTTGGTTCAGATGCGCTGGATGTGCAGCGCATTGCTGCCATTCGAAAGGCGCGGCCGGATGCCCGGCTGCGTGTGGATGCCAACGCAGGTTGGAAGTTGGCTGAAGCCTTGCGGATGGTGAGAGATCTGGAAGGATTTGACCTGGAGATGATTGAACAGCCGCTCGACAGGCACGACATCCCCGGCATGGGGCAGGTGCAGCGGGCGACGTCCATTCCGATCGTGGCGGATGAATCGCTGCAGACCCTGACGGATATTGAAGCGTTGTCAGCAGCAGGGGTGGCGGGTATCAATCTCAAATTGATGAAGGTCGGCGGTCTCAGCCCTGCCCTGGTCATGCTGCGCCGTGCCCGCGAATTGGGGTTGAAGGTGATGCTTGGCTGCATGATCGAGACCTCGATCGGAGCCACCGCCATGGCGGCTTTGGGAGGCGTTGCAGACTGGCTTGATCTTGATAGTCCGATGCTGATCACCAATGATCCCTTCCAGGGGATCTCTTACGACGAACATGCCATGGTCACCGTTCCTGACCTTCCGGGAATAGGTGCAACTTTACGGGCACAGTAGAGGCGAAAATGGACAGGGATCTTGAGAGCCTGCTCAAAATGATTAAAGGCAAATTCGCTGACCGGCGTACCGAACTGGCGGAAATTTCGCTTGAAGAGACCCCAAGCTCGGTAGTGGTCACCGGCAGGGTGCTGGACCAGGGGACGAAGAGCACAGTATTGCAGGATCTTTCTGCCGCTCAACCAGGAAAAGCCTGGGTGGATCAAATGCAGGTAATGCGGGTTGATCACCCGCAGCGGATGAATGTGGCAGTCAATTTGACCGGTCTGTATGCCCACCCGTCATGGCTGGCGGAGATGCTCTCGCAGAACACCTATGGGGTCCAGGTTGAGATTCTGGAACAAAAGGGAGATTGGGTGTTTGTGCGCCAGCCGGATGGTTACCTGGGCTGGATGTTCAGGGATTACCTCTCAACGCATGAACCGGGCGTTGCAAACCACCGGGTCTGCGTACCGATGATGCTGGTCCACGCTCAACC
>DNOU01000185.1:2739-5794 GCA_003501835.1 Anaerolineaceae bacterium
TGAAAATTGAGCCGCATCCAGGTCAACTTCCCTGCGGCATGCCCGGGGGATGGGCGAAGAAGAACGATCTGGAAGAGATGCGTGAGCTTTCCCTGCCACCTGGTGAGAAAAGGCAGGTCATCCTTCNNTGGGCGTTCCCTATCTTTGGGGGGGTACCACTGCCAACGGCATTGATTGTTCCGGCCTGGTGCAGCTTTGCTACCTCATGGCAGGCGTGACTCTGACCCGAGATGCAGACATGCAAAAAGCCGGGGGTCAGCCTCTGCAGGCGCCCTTGCAGGAAGGCGATCTGCTCTTCTTCTGCGCTGAGGAAGATCGCAGCCGGGTAAGCCATGTGGCCATCAGCCTGGGCGACTGGCGGGTGATCCACTCTTCTCGAAGACGAAACGGTGTGGCTATCGATGACGTGCAGGAAGTTCCGCATCTGCGCGAGACCTGCATCGGTGCCTGTACATATTTCAAATCCGGTTCTTAAATTCAATTGTTTCAGATGGGAAGCAACCCCCTGCCCAACTCACCAAACAATTCAAACACCGGTGGTTCCTCTTTTACCTCGTTGGTGAGCAAGAAGACGCGGCATTCACGCGTATATCCCCAGTCATGCAGCACACCTTCCATCGAACCCGTTTTATGGAAGAACTTAACCTGGTCCCGCGGCAAATCGCGCATCAGCAGCGCATTGTCCGTGGTGGCTGCCAACAGCGATTCCACCCAGGTGCGGTCAGCAGGTGCGAGTTGCTCGATCAAATCGTAGAAGTGAATTGCCTCCTCCGCGTGCACCCAGTTGTCCAACCCGCGCGAGCGGGCTTCGTAATCCATCAACCTGCGCTGGCAGACTGTCTGCTTCAAGCCCAGTGGGCCTGTGAAAACCTGGTTCAGGCGTTCGAGCCCGATGTGGTCGATGACCAGGTTGGTACACAGGTTGTCGGAGGTGGCGATCATCATCAGCAGCACATCTGCATAAGGCAGCTTTCGCGCAGTGAATTGACGAGCAAACCCGGCGCCATGCACCTGAATTTCCGTGTCCAGGTTGCAAATCTCCATCCGGTTGACCTGACCTTCGCGCTCGAGCACCAGCCAGCTTAGCAGAATGGGCACCTTGATCAACGATGCTGATTTAAAGCGTAATTCATTGAACAGGAAAATTGGCTCTGCATCCAAACGATGGTAGAAAAGGGAATAGCGGATGTTCAATGCGGATAGCGATTGGGCAATTTGATCAGGCTTCATATGAACATTATATGGATGTTTCAAGAATTATTGAAAATAAGCCTTTTTTAATAATGTTTGACACCTTAAATATTTAACGGTATACTGATTTTCGCATCCTTTTCGAAATATCTATACTCATTTAAACTTCATCGTTTCTTTTGATCTAAACTGATGTGAGGACAAGTAAATGCATGGCTGACATATTAAAGGTCCAGGATCTCGAAACGCATTTCTTTACCCGGGAAGGAGTTGTCCACGCAGTCAATGGAGTGTCGTTCCACCTGAAAGAAGGTGAAACGCTGGGCATCGTAGGGGAAAGCGGTTGTGGTAAGAGCGTCACCATGATGTCGATGATGCGCTTGATCCCCTCCCCGCCCGGAAAAGTGGTCAATGGTACAGCTCTGTATCAGGACAAAGACTTGCTCCAGATGTCGGATGAAGAAATTCGCCACATCCGCGGTTCACAAATCTCGATGATCTTTCAGGACCCCATGACTTCCTTCAACCCGGTGTTGACGATCGGGCGACAGATCTCGGAACCCCTTGAAACGCACATGGCCATGAACAAGCAGCAGGCTCTCGAAAGATCTGCTGAGATGCTCAAAACAGTTGGTATTCCCAACCCAAAAGAACGTTTGAATGATTACCCACATCAGTTTTCGGGCGGTATGCGCCAGCGAGCCATGATCGCCATGGCATTGACCTGCAATCCGCAGATCCTGATTGCAGATGAACCCACCACTGCCCTGGATGTGACCATCCAGGCACAAATCGTAGACCTGGTGAAACGCCTGCGTGATGATATGGGCATGGCGATCATCTGGATCACGCACGACCTGGGCATCATTGCCGGACTGGCGGACCGGGTGGCGGTCATGTACGCAGGTTACATCATCGAGGAAGCGCCGGTGAAGACACTGTACAGCGATCCTCAGCACCCCTACACTTTGGGACTCCTGGGCAGCCTGCCTCGACTGGATGCAACAGGCAAGGAACGCCTGATTTCAATCGAAGGATTGCCTCCTGTTTTGTACAATAAACCGACCAGCTGCCCATTTGCACCACGCTGTGCTTATAGAGTTGATCGCTGCCTGCAGGAAAATCCACCCCTTATGGATGTGGGTGTTGATCACAGGGCTGCATGCTGGGTGAATCCTTCAACGCGGAGAGAACGTCAATGACAGATCAGGAAATCTTGTTAAAGGTTGATCACCTTGTCAAATACTTCCCGATTATGAAGGGCGGTTTGTTCCCCAAGCAGATTGGTTCCGTCCGCGCTGTGGATGGCGTGTCATTTGATATTCACCGCGGTGAAACGCTTGGCCTGGTGGGCGAATCTGGCTGCGGCAAATCCACCACGGGCCGCAATGTCCTGCAATTGCAGACTCCGACCTCCGGGCATGTTTATTTTGAAGGTGTTGACCTGGTATCCCTTAAACCTGAGCCGCTGCGCAAAATGCGCCGCAAGATGCAGATGATCTTCCAGGATCCATACGCGTCATTGAATCCCCGCATGACCATTGGCGAGATCATTGGCGAGCCGCTGATTATCCACGGGCTGAATACTGCGAAAGATGTGGATGATGAAGTCCACCGCCTGCTGTCAATTGTCGGCTTGAACCCTTCCTATTCCAACCGTTATCCCCACGAGTTTTCGGGGGGGCAACGGCAGCGCGTGGGAGTTGCCCGAGCCCTGGCGCTCAAGCCTTCCCTGATCGTTTGTGACGAGCCCATTTCCGCTCTGGATGTTTCCATCCAGGCGCAGGTGGTCAATTTGCTTGAGGATCTTCAAAACCAATTCAATTTGACCTATCTCTTCATTGCGCATGACCTTTCAATGGTG
>DNOU01000185.1:5833-8540 GCA_003501835.1 Anaerolineaceae bacterium
GTTCCCATCGCTGATCCCGTCATTGAAGAGAAACGTCAGCGGAAGATTCTCGTAGGGGATGTACCCTCACCTGCCAACCCGCCGTCCGGTTGTCGATTCCGCACCCGCTGCCCGTTGGCAATTGGCATCTGCGCAGAGCAGGTGCCAGAATTCCGGGAGGTAAGACCAGGTCATTTTGCGGCCTGTCATTTGGTGAAATGAATTGTGAGGAGGTGATTCTAACAGGAGAGAATCTTACGTACAGTTCGCTGTGCAACTCCAGGCAAGTATTCACCGGAGAAAATCTTGTTTATTCTAATAAGGAGGAGAATCAAGATGCGTTCCAAGTGGTTTGTAATTGTTTCACTGCTGGTAGCAGCCAGCTTTATCTTGGGTGCCTGTGCCACTACACCTGCAGCACCCTCGCAGACCCTTCGTGTTAACCTCGGTTCCTACCCTGACACGATCGATCCGCAAAAGTCATCCTTCGTCAACGAAATTGCACACCTCAAGTTGATGTACGAAGGTTTGACCCGTCTGGACGACAAACTCGAGACCGTTCCGGGTGCCGCTGAAAAGTGGGAATACAACTCCGACGCGACCGAGCTAACGTTCACCCTGCGCGCGAATCTCAAATACTCTGATGGCAGCCTCCTGAATGCCAAGCGGTTTGAGTATTCCCTCCTGCGCAATATCGACCCCACCACCGCTGGCGAGTATGCAGCCATCACCGATGATATCGCAGGTGCGGCTGAGTGGCGTGGTGCCGATCTCGCCAATACGACCCCTGAGCAACTTGCCGCCCTCAAAGCTGCGGTAAAAGTTCAGGCATTGGACAACAATGGCAATCCCTGCACCGGCTACGATCAGAGGGACTGCAACACCCTCAAGATCGGCCTCAAGCAGCCGGCACCTTACTTCCACACCGTGATGTCGCTGTGGGTGACCTATCCTGCCAAGCAGGAACTCATCGAGCAGGGCGGCGATAGCTGGTATGTTGATCCCAAGTTCCAGATCGGCAACGGCCCCATGGTCCTGTCCACGCTCGAACCCACTGTCCAGGGTCTCTTCACCCCGAACAACAACTACTGGCGCGGCACTGCCAAAGTCAACATTGAATATCGCTACATTACTGACAGCGCAGTCTCCTTCCAGGCCTACAAGAACGGTGAGTTTGACATCATCCCCCTGGCAGCTGAAGATCTGGCGACCGTTACGGCTGATGCGACCCTGAATCCTGAGAAGATGGTCTATCCGGGCAGCTGCACCTATGCTTTCATGTTCCATCAACTCAAGGAACCCTTCACCGACCAGAAAGTCCGCGAAGCATTTGCCTACGGTCTCGACCGCGAAGCCTGGGTAAATGACGTTCTCAAGGGCCTCGGCTCACCCACCCTCACCTGGATCCCGAAAGGCTTCCCNNGGTTACGATGCCCAGGAAAATCGCTGGGGTTATGATCCCGCCAAAGCCAAGGAAGCCCTTGCTGCCTCCAGCTACGGCTCTGTGGATAAACTCCCCGAGATCACCGCTACCTTCTCTGATACTCCCCGCAACCGCACCCGCAATGAGTGGCTGGCTGCCAAGTACAAAGAAGTTCTCGGCATCGACATCAAACTCAATCCAGTTGAGTCAACCACCTACACTGCTTTGACCAAAGATATCAACACTTCCCCGCAGATGTACATCCTTGGATGGTGCGCTGACTACCCTGATCCCCAGAACTGGCTTTCCGTTTACTGGAAGACCGGTGGCTTTGGCGAGAGGATCGGCTACTCCAATCCTGATCTGGATGCCAAGCTGACCGAAGCTGATTCCACCGTGGATCCCACCAAACGTATGGCTTTGTACGCTGAAGCTCAGAAGATGCTCACCGACACCGCACCTGTGGCCTTCTTCTGGAATAACGTCAACTCCTACATGGTGAAGCCCTACGTCAAGGGTGTTATGACCACCCCGATGGATTCCGGCTGGCCTGGTGATATCGACCCATTGTCCATCACCATCGAGAAATAAGGTTTAACCTTTTGTCGTAAATGCAATCTGGCCGGCCTGATGGAATTGTCAGGCCGGCCGACACCCCAGCTTTTGAGGTATTCGTTATATGACAGGTTATCTGGCAAAAAGGTTGTTATGGCTGATCCCGGTGATCTTGATCGTGGCCGGTCTCACCTTTATCCTGATGCACAATGCGCCCGGTGGACCTTGGGATCGCGATCTGAGCTCCCGCCAGGTTGACCCAACCGCTCAAAAGTTATTGAACGAGTTTTATGGTTTGAACAAACCGCTCTGGCGTCAATTTACCGCGTACCTGATTGGTGACACAAATACCACGACCGGAAAATGGGTCTGTGGGTTGGTCTGCGGTAATATGGGACCTTCCTACCGCATTCGCGGTATGTCGGTGCAGCAATACCTTTTTAACCCACCACCAAATCGAAATTTCATGTACAGCAAGTTCGGTTATTCAATCCGCCTGGCATTCCTGGCGCTGGCAATTGCCATTTTGATCGGATTGCCAATGGGTGTGATTTCTGCCCTCAAGCAGAACACATGGATCGACTACATTAACCTATTTATCGCGACGATCGGTATCTCGGTACCCAATTTCGTCATTGCGATTTTCCTGATTATTATCTTTGCATCCACCCTTCATTGGGTCTCAATTGTTCCCATCAGCTGGGATGAGTTCAATGTCTGGATCCTGCCATCCGTTGTGCTTGGTTTCGG
>DNOU01000185.1:8598-12162 GCA_003501835.1 Anaerolineaceae bacterium
GTGGTGACCTATGTGGGTCCTGCTCTGGCAGGTCTGATCACTGGTTCCTTCATTATTGAAACCATGTTTGGGTTCCCTGGTATGGGACGCGCCTATGTGACCGCCATCTCCCAGCGCGATTATTCCATGATCATGGGCACCACTTTGATTTATGCTGTTCTGGTGGCAATTGCCAACTTGAGCGTCGATTTTGTCTATGTCCTGCTTGATCCACGCATCAAGCTTACGGATTGAGGAGTCATTAATGGCAGACCAAGCAACCCTGGAAAAGAATGCACCCATTGCCAGCCTCGAAGAGGCAGCGACTCCGCACCGCGACCTGTTGGTGGATGCCTGGTACCGGCTGACCAAGAACCGTGGCGCCGTGATCGGCATTATCGTGATTGCCATTTTCATTCTTGTGGCTATCTTTGCCGACAAAATTTCGCCTCACAACCCTCTGCAGCTGAATTCAGGCAAGGACTTTCTCCCACCTTCCTGGGTTGAAAGAGGTCCCAATGGCAAAGCTGGAGAACCTGGTTTCCTGTTTGGCACCGACACCCTTGGGCGTGACGTGCTTTCACGTACGCTTTATGGCGCCCGTGTTTCGATGGTTGTGGGCATCATCCCCACCGCCGTTATTCTCCTTGTGGGCACTCTGATCGGCTTGTTCTCGGGCTACAAGGGTGGTTGGATTGACAACCTGCTGATGCGCCTCACCGATGTCGTCTATGCCTTTCCTGACCTGCTGTTCTTTATTATTGTCATGATTTCGCTGCGCGATACCGCCATCGGGACGCTCTTGAACGGTCTGTTCCTGCTGTTTCTGGCACTGGCCATTGTCAACTGGGTGGGTGTGGCTCGTATCGTACGTGGACAGGTGCTCTCGCTGCGGGAGAAGGAATTTGTGGAAGCTGCCCGCGCCATTGGCGCCAAGGATAGCCGCATCATGTTCAAGCACATCCTGCCGAACAGCCTGAGCCCCATCATCATCACCGCCGCCACCACCGTGCCAGGGATGATCATTACCGAAGCCATTCTTGGTTACCTGGGCCTGGGCCTGATCCCTTCCACCAATCCACAGGATTTCTTCCTCACCTCCTGGGGCGCGCTGCTGCTCGACGGTCAGACCGCCATCAACGCCCAGCCGTGGGCTCTGCTTACACCGGCCATTTGTGTTTCACTCGTTGTCCTCGCCTTTACTTTCCTGGGAGATGGGCTTCGAGATGCACTTGATCCAAGGCTTCAGGGCACTCAGTAATTGATTTCAGAAACAATCCCAAGGCCTTGAAGCATACTCAAGGCCTTTTTTGTTCCACTGGCAGTGGTGCCACGCATCAGTTATACTTGGTTGAAGATTTTAATGATTGGAGAACAACCTTTGATCCACCAGCAGAAGCACTGGTCGACGCAGATTACCCTACTCATCATCATTGCAGCGTTGCTGCTGACTGCCTGCAATTCTGCCACGCCCTCAGCAGAAGTCATTCCCACGACACCTTCACAGACAGCCACGCCAGTTCCCACGGCAGTGCCTTTGAAGACCCTGGTGGTCTGCCTGGGAGAAGAGCCCAACAGCCTGTACCTGTATAACAATCCCTCAGCCTCCGCCTGGAGCGTCCTGGAAGCGATCTATGATGGACCGATTGACACGATTAATTATCAGCCTCAGCCGGTGATCCTGGAGGAACTTCCCACCCAGGAAAACGGCAGTGTAAAACTGAGCTCGGTGGAAGTCAGCTCAGGCGACCTGGTGGCCAACACCGAGGGTGATATTGTGGCACTGAGCAAGGGTGTAAAGGTCTTTCCTGAAAACTGCACCAGCAGCGATTGTGGGGTGGAGTATGACGGTGTTTCTGCGATCAGGGTGACGCAAATGAGTGCCAGCTTCAAATTGAAAGCCGGTCTGACCTGGTCTGATGGCAGCGCCCTGACAGCTGATGACTCGGTCTACTCCTACCTTTTGGCGACGGATCCCTCCACCCTCACCGCCCGTCACCTGACGACCCGGACTGCTTCTTACACAGCCCTGGACGCTCAGACAGTCAAATGGACAGGCAAGCCGGGGTACCTCACCCAGAATCCGGCTGCCTTTTTCTTTTCACCACTTCCCCAACACCAGCTGAACAATCTTAGCCCCCAGGATCTGCAGACCTCGACCCTGGCAAACAAAGAACCACTGGGGTGGGGACCGTATCTGCTGGACGAGTGGGTCAGCGGAGATCATATCCGTCTGGTGAAGAACCCCCGTTATTTCCGGGCAGCTGAAAATCTTCCGTATTTTGACGTCCTGGTGTATCGCTTCATTGGATCGGGCACGGGGGATGGATTAGCGGGTTTGACCAGCGGTGAATGTGACATTTTGGACACCACGGTCAACATGGAGGATCCGCTTCAATCGGTACTCGATCTTCAGAAAAGCGGTCAGGCAAAGGTATACCTGGGTCAGGGGCCTGAGTGGGAGGCGCTGAATTTTGGCATCAAGCCTGCATCCTATGACGATACCTACAATCCGTGGATCGACCGTCAGGATTTCTTTGGTGATGTGCGCACCCGCCAGGCGCTGACCTATTGCATCAACCGGGAGAAATTAACTACAGCACTTTTTGGCGGAGAAGCAAGCGTTCCGGCAACATACCTGCCCCCCAACCATCCCTGGATGGATTCCGCCCTGGCTGCATTGCCGCATGATCCGCAGAAGGGATCCGCCCTTTTGGATGAAGTGGGATGGAAGGATCGTGACAGCGACCCCCGGACAGCGCGGGTATCCACGGCAGTGGCAGGGGTCCTCGACGGCACCGAGTTCCGAGTCTCATACACAGCTGCTGAAAGTGCACTGCACCGCAAGGTGGCAGAAAGCATTGCTGCAGATTTGCTGGCGTGTGGTGTTGGAGTGAATGTGGAGCTCAAACCGGTGGGTGAGGTCTATGCTTCCGCACCGGATGGACCGATCTTTGGCCGCCATTTTGACCTGGCAGAAGTTGCCTGGACTGTGGGGCGTTTTCCGCCCTGCTATCTCTTTTCGAGCAGTGAAATTCCCACCCAGAAAAATTCGTGGTTGGGCACCCGGTATGGAGGTGTGAATTTCACAGGTTACGCCAATCCTGAATATGATCAAGCCTGCCGGGTCATGCTCACAGCCGGACTGAGCACCGATGCGTTCAGCCAGGCAAACCAAACCACGCAGCAGATCCTGGGCAATGATGTGCCGGCGATTGCCCTCTTTTATCATGTCCACGCATTGGTGACCCGGCCGGAAATTTGCGGTGTGACGCTGGATGTGAGCAGCCGAAGCGCTCTGCGGACCATCGAAGAATGGGGTCTTGAAGGTGCATGTAATTAATCTGTTTGGAGAATGTCTAGCTGTGTGTTACTGTAACGAATTCCCATAGATCATGAAAAAGAGAGAGCCTTAGCCATGGACGATCCTGCGCAGGGTATTCACCCAGGGTTTGTCATGGTCAGGCCCATAAAGGATGGGCATTGATTTAGGCAGTGTTTCTGCATATTCTACCTTGAGTTTCTGGACACCATGGATGCTTTTGGTTGGAACTGCCAGAGGGAGATACTCGTAAGCATGTTGTC